>JAKOND010000012.1 GCA_022702125.1 Burkholderiaceae bacterium | reverse complement strand
ATTTTTGTCGATAAAAATTACAAGATCCTTTTTGAAGAATCAGCAAGTGGTTCGTGCGCATGGGATTTTTTTTGTGGCCTTCTTCTTGCTGATGAGCTCTCGAATCTTCTTCAAGGATCTTTGCCATGCAAAACAAACTTCTCGGTCGCTTCGCGATGGGTGCGGTCGTCCTGGCCGCTGCAGCCGGCGCCCATGCCTTCTCGGTGAGCTACGACTACGCGGTCCCGCTCGACGGCTCGGCCAAGACGAGCAAGCTGGTCGGCCCCGCCAACACCAACGTGGGGAACGTGTTCGTGGAAACCTTCGACCTGCCGAACGGCAACGGAGGCATCAACACGCCCGAATCCCTGGTCCAGGTGACGACCGTGTCGGGCGGCGGGTTCGGGATCGCCCAGGGCAGCGTGACGGGCGCCTACGCCGCGCCGGCAGGCAACACCACCAACTACGCCTACGGCCCCCGGCAAGGCAGCGGGTCGACCACTGCCGAGGTCAACCTCAACTACACCAATCTCCTCGGCCAGCTGGGCACCAATGCCTCGTTGAACTATCTCGGCCTGTACTACGGATCGATCGATACCTACAACGACCTGATCTTCTACAACGCCTCCAACCAGATCATCACGACGGTCACCGGAACCCAGCTGATCACCCTGTTCAACGGGATCTCGGGCAACCAGACGGCGGACAGCTCCAACATCTACGTCAACCTGTTCTTCGAGCCGTCGGAAGAGTTCACCTCGTTCAGCTTCCGCACCACGGCGCCCGCTTTCGAGATGGACAACCTGGTGGTGGGTTACCAAGTCATGAACCCCAACGCGGTTCCCGAGCCCGGCTCGCTGGCGCTCATCGGCCTGGGCCTGGCCGCCGTCGCCGTGTCGCGCCGCCGCAAGCAGCGCTGATCCCGCCGACCGGGAGCGGGGCCGCCCCGCACCGCCGACCCCGCCACGACGGCTCCCGTTACCGGGCAAGCCGCCGCGGCGGGGTTTTTCGTTCGGGCATCGCAGTTCCGACCGAGACGGTCCTTCAGGAATGCTCCAGGGCTTCCAGCCTGGCGCGCATGTCTTCCAGTGCGGCTTCCAGCGCCGTCACCCGCGCCGCCAGTCCGGTCGGCGCGGCGACCGGGCCGTCCGCCACGGCAGCCGCATCCGGCTCCTGCGACAGGTCGACCGGGCCCCCCAGCAGGTGCGCCCAGCGCGCCTCGCGCGCGCCCGGCGCGCGGGCGAGGCGCAGCACCAGGGGCCCGCCTTTCGCGTCGGAACGTTCGGCCAGTTCGTCGAGGAAGGCCTCGACCGAGGAAATGTCGGCGAAGCGGTGCCAGCGCTCGGAATGGATGCGCAGCTCGCCGGCGGTCTGCGGGCCGCGCAGCATCAGGAGTCCGAGCAGCACGGCGGCGGCGCCCGGAACGGCCAGGACGCGCTCGGTGTTGTGCTCGTAGCGGGTGGTGCGGCCGCCGCTGGATTCGAAGACCAGCGTCAGCGCCTTGAGGCCATCCAGCGCTTCCTGCGCCTCGCTGTCCGTCATCTGCATCAGGGGCTCGCGGCTGGATTTCTGGTTGCAGCCGCCGACCACCGCGTTGAGCGTCAGCGGATAGCTGTCGGGCACCGTGCGGGCCTTTTCCATCAGCGTGCCGAGCACGCGGGCTTCGTGGGGAGACAGGGGGCGGAGGGACATGCGGGCTTCCTTGACGGGCGGCGAAAGGGCGGAAAATCCGGCCGGACCGGGCGGCCATAATGCCGCCCGTATGAAAAACCTCGTGATTCTCGTCTCCGGCCACGGCTCCAACATGCGGGCCATCGTGGAGGCGTCCCGCCGCGACGACTGGGCGGGCCGGTTCGGCGCGCGGATCGCGGCGGTGATGAGCAACCGCGCGGACGCGGCCGGCCTGGAATGGGCCCGCGCCCAGGGCATTCCCACGGAGTCGCTGAGCCACACCGCCTTCGGCAGCCGCGAGGCCTTCGATGCCGCGCTGGCCGACCGCATCGATGCCCGCGCGCCGGATCTGGTGGTGCTGGCGGGCTTCATGCGCATCCTGACGCCGGGCTTCGTGGCGCGCTACGCGGGCCGGCTGGTCAACATCCATCCCTCGCTGCTGCCGGCGTTCCCGGGCCTGCACACCCACCGCCGCGCGATCGAGGCCGGCTGCGCCGTGGCCGGCGCCACCGTGCACCGGGTGACGGACGACCTGGACGTGGGGCCGATCCTGGGCCAGGCGGTGGTGCCGGTGCTGCCCGGCGATACCGAGGAGACGCTGGCCTGCCGGGTGCTCTCGCAGGAGCACCTGCTGTATCCGCGCGTCCTGGCCGATCTGCTATCGAAAGAATAGCTGGCAGCCCCGATCCCGTGCGGGCCTCGCGGATTCAGGTCGGTTCGTCGTCCGTGATGCGCGCGAAGCGCGGGCAGGGCCTGCCATCAACCTCGACCGTCTCGGCGAACATCGCCGCCGGCCGCACCCACAGCCCGTAGTCGCCGTATAGCGCGCGGTAGAGCACCAGCGGCTGCAGGGTTTCGCTGTGGCGCACCAGCCCCATCACCTCGTAGAGGCCGCCCTTGTAGTGGCGGTAGCGTCCGGGCGGGATCGGAGTCGGCAGGGCGGGGAGGTCGTCGTCGGGCATGGCGGTCGCGAAAGCATCGTCGAAAGGAGCGGGGGTGGGACAATAGCAGGCTATGCATCCCAAAGCCCTGCTGGACGCCTGCGCCGAACTGGTCAAGCGCGTCCTCCAATTCGACCATCCCGCCGACGCCGTGGTCTCGCGCTTCTTCCGCGAGCACCGGTCGCTCGGTCCGCGCGAACGCGCCACCCTGGCCGAGACCGCCTACAACGTCCTGCGCAAGAAGCTGCTCTTCGAGCACTTCGCGCCGTCGGGCAGTGGCCCGCGCGAGCGGCGCCTGGCCATCCTCGGTTTCCACGGCCCGCGCGACTACCTCAAGAGCGCGCTCACCGACAAGGAGAAGGACTGGCTCGACCAGTGCGACACGATCCAGGCGGACGACCTGCTCGACCGGCACCGCTTCAACCTGCCCGACTGGCTGGTGGGCCCGCTGCGCGAGCAGGTCGGCAGCGAGCTGCCGGCCCTGGCCGAAGTGCTGCAGCAGCCCGCGCCGCTGGACCTGCGGGTCAACATGCTCAAGGACAAGCGCGACGCGGTGCAGAAGGAACTCAAGGCGGCCGGCATCCGTGCGACCGCCACGCCGTATTCGCCCTGGGGCCTGCGCGTCGACGACAAGCCGGCGCTGACCAAGCTCGACACCTTCGTCCGCGGCGCCATCGAGGTCCAGGACGAGGGCTCGCAGCTGCTGGCGCTGCTGGTGGAGCCCAAGCGCGGCGAGATGGTGGTCGATTTCTGCGCCGGCGCCGGTGGCAAGACCCTGGCCCTGGGCGCGGCGATGCGCAGCACCGGACGGCTCTACGCCTTCGACGTGTCGGCCCACCGGCTCGACGCGCTCAAGCCCCGGCTGGCGCGCAGCGGGCTGTCGAACGTGCATCCGGCCGCCATCGCCCACGAGCGCGACGACCGCGTCAAGCGGCTGGCGGGCAAGATCGACCGGGTGCTGGTGGACGCGCCGTGCTCCGGCCTGGGCACGCTGCGCCGCAATCCCGACCTGAAGTGGCGCCAGTCGCCCGCCGACATCGCCGAGCTGACGGTCAAGCAGGCGGCCATCCTCGAGAGCGCCGCCCGGCTGCTCAAGCCCGGCGGGCGCCTGGTGTATGCCACCTGCAGCATCCTGCCGGCGGAGAACGAAGCCATCGCCCAGGCGTTCACCGCGGCGCATCCGGATTTCGAAGTACTGGATGCGCGCGATGTGCTGACGCAGATCAAGCTGCCGGACGGCGTCTCCCTCTACAGCGGCCCGGTCACCGGTGGAGAGTACCTGCGCCTGTGGCCGCACCGGCACAACACCGACGGCTTCTTCGCCGCGGTCTGGACCCGGAAAGCCTGACGAATCCGCCGCCGCGCCACGGCGGGTCGAATAGAACGACAAAAGCTAAGGTCACCTTGAACTTAGTTGGCCGGCCGACACACTAAAATAGTGTGCTGCTTTTTTGCGCACACCCCTACGACGTTCCAGTCACGAGGTATCCATCTATGTTTCTTTCCGATTCGGCGGTTTTCCAGGCGGTCATCGACTGGCTTGGCCACGGCCTGCTGAACTTCCGCTGGTGGGAAGTGGTGATCTACACCCTGATCACGACCCACCTCACCATCGCGGGCACGACGATCTTCCTGCACCGAGCCCAGGCCCACCGGTCGCTGGACCTGCACGCGATCCCGTCGCACTTCTTCCGCCTGTGGCTCTGGCTGGCCACCGGCATGGTGACCCGCGAATGGGTGGCCATCCACCGCAAGCACCACGCCAAATGCGAGACCGAGGAAGATCCGCACAGCCCGCAGACCCGCGGCATCGACACCGTGCTGTGGCGCGGCGCCGAGCTGTACCGGGCCGAGGCCAAGAACAACGAGACCATCGCCAAGTTCAGCCACGGCGTGCCCAACGACTGGATCGAACGCAACCTGTACAGCCGCTTCAGCTGGCAGGGCGTGGGCATCATGCTGCTGATCAACGTGGCGCTGTTCGGCGGCCTGGGCCTGACCGTCTGGGCGGTGCAGATGCTCTGGATCCCGTTCTGGGCCGCCGGCGTCATCAACGGCCTGGGCCATTTCTGGGGCTACCGGAACTTCGAGGCGCAGGACGCCAGCACCAACCTGTCCCCCTGGGGCCTGATCATCGGTGGCGAAGAGCTGCACAACAACCACCACACCTACCCGACCTCCGCCAAGTTCTCGGTGAAGAAGTACGAGTTCGACATCGGCTGGGTCTACATCAGCCTGATGCAGAAGATCGGCTGGGCCAAGGTCAAGAAGGTCGCGCCCCGCCTGCAGCTCGGCGACGTGAAGGCCGTGGCCGACGAGAAGACGCTGGAAGCCGTCATCGCCAACCGCTACGAAGTCATGGCGCGCTATGCCCGCGGCGTTCGCCGTGCCTGCAAGGAGGAACTGGCGAGCCTGAAGGCCAAGCAGGCGGACGTGTCGTCGCTGCGGGCGGCCAAGCGTTGGATGCACCGCGACGCGGAGAAGGTGCCGGCTGCGGTCCAGCCGCACCTGGCCCAGGCGCGCCAGGCCCATCCGGTGCTCGACCAGATGGTCACCATGCGCGAGGAGCTGCGCCAGCTCTGGCTCAACACCTCGCACTCGCGCGAACAGCTGACCGCCGACCTGCAGGCCTGGTGCCACCGGGCCGAGGCCAGCGGCATCGCGGCCTTGCGGGACTTCTCGATCAGGCTGCGCGCTGCCCGCGCCTGAGATAGATCGCTGCACGCCGGAGCCATCCGGCGGCATGCTCCATCAGCCACCCGGCGCCTTGCGGTTCCGGGTGGTTTTCTTTTGGCGGTCGCACGGTGTCGGTCATCGCCGCCAAGGCGGATGCGGGTTGCGCATCCAGGCGGTAAAGGGCCGGTCGAAGGGCTGCCAACTGCAGCCACTGGCCCCGATCGCTGCGCCAGGCACAGGGCGCGTGCAGCTCCCGGTCGCCCAGGAGCGGGAGCTCGCCCTGGGCGACCCAGGCGGGGCGCAGGCGCAACGTTCCCTGCAGGCAGCGTATCTCGGTGCCCTCGTCCAGCCACAGCATGCGCTGGTGGCCGGTGTGGAGCCGTCCGGGACCGGACGGGGGCAAGAACGAGGAAGTCGGTACGGAGGGCATGGCCTGGCCTTTCGGGTACGTGGATGGGGGATTGCGATGCCCCAAGCGTAGGAAGCCCGCGTGCCGCGTCCCAGGTACAGGCCAGGCGTTTTACCTGCATGCACGCGCGATTCCGTGTGGCTGTTATGGTCCGCGAAGGCTTCGGCTGTAGCTGTTGCGTTCGGTCCGTCTGCGGCAAGATCGGGCGCATGCTGCGTCCCGTCTCCGCCATCCCCTTTCCGCCAGAAAAGGATCTTCTCTACCGCACCGTCGCTGCCGGATACCGGCAGGCCATCGCGCAAGGCGCGCTGCCGGCCGACAGCCGCATGCCGTCGGTGCGCGAGCTGATGCGTCGCCATGGCGTGAGCCTGTCCACCGGGTTGCAGGCGCTGCGCCTGCTGGAAGACGAGGGCCTGCTGCAGGCCCGGCCGCGACGGGGATATTTCGTGCGCGACGTGTCTGCCGGCCGGTTGCCGGCCGCCCGAGAACCCGAATTGCTGGCGCCGCTAGTACCCGACCCGGCCGAATTCGCCGGGATCAACCAGCGCATCTCGGTGATCCTCGACAAGGGCCGCCGCGCCGGCCCGTTGCGGGTAGACCTGGGCAGCGCCATGCCGGCGCCCGAACTGTTCGATGCCGCAGCGCTCAACCGCCTGGCGTCCGCGCTGTTGCGGGAGCAGCCCGATATCCTGGTGCAGGGCCCGTCCGCGCCCACCACGCATCCCGACTTCCAGGCGGCCATGGCGCGGTATGCGTTGACGTTCGGCATGAACGTCGCGCCGGGCGATGTCCTGGCCACCAGCGGCAACTCGGAGGCGGTCAATCTGGCGCTGGAAGCCGTCGCCGGGCCGGGGGACATGGTGGCGGTGGAGTCGCCGACCTTCTTCGGGCTGCTGCAGGCCATCGAGGCGCAGGGCCTGCGGACCCTGGAGATCCCCTCCAGCCCGACCACCGGCATCTCGCTCGAAGCGCTGGACCTGGCGGTGCGAAGCCAGCCGCGGTTGCGGGCGGTGGTGGTGGTGCCGCACCTGCAGATGCCGCAGGGCTCGGTCATGCCCGATGCGCACAAGCAGCGGCTGGTGGACTTCTGCGCGGAGCACGATCTGGCCCTGGTCGAGGACGACATCTACCGCGAGTTCGTCGAGACGCCGCGGCTGCTGCGGCCGATGAAGACCTGGGACGCCACCGGGCATGTCATCTACTGCGCTTCGCTGTCCAAGAGCTTCGCCCCCGGATTGCGGCAGGGCTGGATGAGCGCGGGCCGCTGGCATGCCCGTGCGCAGATGCTCAAGTTCGCCCGCACCCGCAACATGCAGACCTGGTCGCAGCTGCTGGCGGCCCGCAGCATCGCGGCGCCGGGCTACGAACGCCATCTGCAGCGCCTGCGGGGAAGGCTGCGCGAGCAGCGCGAGCAGGCGGCGCATGCCATCCAACGCCATTTCCCGGCGGGCACCCGCCTGAGCCTGCCGCCCGGAGGCCTGAGCCTGTGGCTCGAAATGCCGCCGGGTGTCTCGACCACCCGGCTGTACGACCAGGCCCTGGCGCGCGGCATCCGGATCGCGCCCGGGGCGATGTTCTCCAACACCGGCCGCTACGACCGGTTCATGCGACTGAGCTGCGGCCTGCCGTTCACCGCGGTGGTGGAGGAGGCCTACCGCGAACTGGGCAGGCTGGCCGCGCGCATGGTGGATGCCGCACCGGCCGATCTGCCGGACATTCCGCGGCGGGCATGAAAAAACCGCCGGACCTCGCGGTCGGGCGGTTCGTTCGGGCCATCGGCCCGGGATGCCGAGCCGAATTACTTCAGCTTGATTTCCTTGTACTCGACATGCTTGCGAGCCTTGGGATCGAATTTGCTGATGAGCATCTTCTCGGGCATCGTCTTCTTGTTCTTGGTCGTGGTGTAGAAGTGACCGGTGCCGGCAGTGGATTCCAGCTTGATCTTCTCGCGTCCGCCTTTGGTAGCCATGGTGTGTGTTCCTCAGTAACGTGGGTGGACGGGATCAGGCCTGGCCGCGTGCGCGGAGGTCGGCCAACACGGCATCGATGCCGTTCTTGTCGATCAGGCGGAGCGCAGCGCCGGAAACGCGCAGGCGCACCCAGCGGTTTTCGCTCTCGACCCAGAAACGACGGGATTGCAGGTTCGGCAGGAACCGGCGCTTGGTCTTGTTGTTCGCGTGGGAAACATTGTTGCCCACCATCGGGCCTTTGCCCGTTACTTCGCATACGCGTGCCATCTGGACACTCCGAGAAAAGATTTAACAGCTTTCGCCGCACCTCGCCACACGCTCCATCCGGTCGGGAAGCAGTTTTCGCAGTCGAACTGCGGGACTCTGCACCCGGGACCGGACATCGACACGCCGTGGCGGTAGAAGGAATTTCCTGCCGGACGACCTCCGCACGAGGCGAGGGCTATTCGGCAAAACCGCGGATTATACCCACAACGGCTTTCGCGAATTCAAAGCAGCGGGCGCTCCGCGGATCACTTCGCCGTGCTCTCGGCCTCCACCAGCGTGGCGTGGCCGGCGGTGTCGAGCTTCTCGACGACCTGCGGTACCTTGCCCGGCGCCGCGACCGCGCCGTTCTGCTCCAGGAAACGCTGCGCATCGAGCGCGGCCATGCAGCCGGTGCCGGCGCTGGTGATCGCCTGACGGTACACATGGTCCTGCACGTCGCCGGCCGCGAAGACGCCGGGCACGCTGGTCATGGTGGCCATGCCCTGCAGGCCGGAGCGGGTGACGATGTAGCCGTCCTTCATCTGCAGCTGGCCCTGGAAGATGTCGGTGTTCGGATGGTGGCCGATGGCGATGAAGCAGCCCTTGAGTGTCAGGTCCTCGGTGGCGCCGGTCTGGATGTCCTTCAGGCGCACGCCGGTCACGCCGCTCTGGTCGCCCAGCACCTGGTCGAGTTCCTTGAACAGCTTGAGCTCCATGTTGCCGGATGCGACCTTCTCGGCGAGCTTGTCGATCAGGATCGGCTCGGCGCGGAACTTGTCGCGGCGGTGCACCAGCGTGACCTTGCGGGCGATGTTGGAGAGGTACAGCGCTTCCTCGACGGCGGTGTTGCCGCCGCCGATGACGCAAACGTCCTCGCCGCGGTAGAAGAAACCGTCGCAAGTGGCGCAGCCCGAGACGCCGCGCCCCATGAATTCCTGCTCGGAGGGCAGGCCCAGGTATTTGGCCGAGGCGCCGGTGGCGATGATGAGCGCATCGCAGGTGTAGCGGCCGCTGTCGCCCACCAGGGTGAACGGGCGCTTCGAGAAGTCGACGCTGTTGATGTGGTCGAAGACGATCTCGGTCTTGAAGCGCTCGGCATGCTGCTGGAAACGCTGCATCAGGTCCGGGCCCTGCACGCCATGGACGTCGGCCGGCCAGTTGTCGACTTCGGTGGTGGTCATCAGCTGGCCGCCCTGGGCCATGCCGGTGATCAGCAGCGGCTGGAGGTTGGCGCGGGCGGCGTAGACCGCGGCGGTGTAGCCGGCGGGGCCCGAACCGAGGATCAGGACCTGGGCGTGGCGCGGAGCGGGGGAAGCGGAAGCGGCGGTGGTCGTCATGGCGTGTGCGTTCTTTCGCGAAACGGATGCGGAAACACGGAAATGGAGGCGGAAGGCGGAAATGGCAGGGTGCCGGGCCATGCGCCTGGTGGTGCGCGGTCCCGGCATGGCCCCGATAGGGTTTCGATGGATACGGTAGCGCATGCGATGCGGCACCGTCCCCGGAGGATGGGAATCGCCGGGCCGAAAGCCCGAGTATCTCGCGCCGGCCATCGGTCGCGAACGGCCTTTTACCAATCGTCCCGATTGACGTTGGCTTGGGCGTGTTCGCTTGGAGTAAGCTCGCGGCGGCTTTTTTATGACCTATTCTCTCAATACCCTGAATTCTTCCTCGGCCGACCGGTCGCCGCAGCGCCAGGCGCCGACGGGGTTCGCACACGAACTGCTGCTGGTACTGGGATTGCTGGCGCTCGTCTTCTGGCTGCTGTCCTTCCTGAGCTATTCGGGACAGGACGCAGCCTGGTCCACCACCGGCGCGGTTGCCAATGCCGGCGCGGCGCGCAACTGGTGCGGACGTTTCGGCGCGTTGCTGGCCGACGCCGGCTACTTCCTGTTCGGTTTTTCCGCCTGGTGGTGCTTCGCGGCCGGGCTGTGCAACTGGCTGGCTTCGTTCATGCGCTGGATGTCGGGCGGCACCACGCGCCGCGACGAGGAATTCGAGGACATGCCCTGGTGGCGCACCCGCAAGGCCTTCTGGGCCGGGCTTGCGTTGCTGCTGTGCGCCAGCACCGGACTGGAGTGGTCGCGCATGTACCGCTTCGAATCCTACCTGCCGGGGCAGGGCGGCGGCGTGCTGGGCTACCTGGTCGGTGCCGCCGGCACCAAATGGATGGGTTTCACCGGCTCGGGTCTGGTGGGCATCGTGGCGATGGTCGCCGGCATCGCGCTGGTGTTCCGCTTCTCCTGGGGCCACGTGGCCGAACGCCTGGGCGGCTGGCTGTATTCCGGCATCCAGTTGCGCCGCGCCCGGCGCGAGATCGCGCAGGACATGGAGGCGGGCCGCCAGGCGGCGCAGGCCCGCGAGGACGAGGAAGAGGCGCTGCGCCGCGCAGGCCGGCGCGCCGAGCCGGTGCTGGACGACGACGATGTCGACGCGGCGGTGCCGGTCCCGCCGCCGCCCGCGCGGTCGCGCAAGGGCCGGACCGACAAGCGCGCATCGCGCGTGGCGGCCGAAGCGCAGGACGACGATGTCGAGGATGTGATCGACGTCAGCGACCTGCGCGAGATCCCCGCATCCGAACTCGCTGCGTCGCCTGCGCCTGCGCCGGTGCCGCCTCCTGCGCCGGTGCCGCCTGCGGCGCCTGTCTCTGCCGCGCCCACGGGTGCCTGGCCGGATGCTTCCGCGCCCGCCGCCCCTGCGGCACGCGCGGCGCCGCCCGCGCCGCCGGTGCTGGACACCCGCATCGATCCGTGGGACGACGAGGCGGAGCCGCTGCCCTGGGACGCGGACGACCTGCCCGCATCGCCGCCGCCTGCCGCTGAGGCGATGCCGCCACCGGTGGCCACCGAGGCCGTGCCGGCGCCCGCCGCGCCGCGCCGGCCTGTCGCACCTCCTCCTGCGCCGGTTTCCGCCGCGGGGTCCGACCACCGCCTGCCCCCGGTGGACCTGCTCGACGGCCCCCAGGGCAGGCAGGAGACGGTGGCCCAGGAAACCCTGGACATGACCAGCCGCCTGATCGAGAAGAAGCTCAAGGACTTCGGCGTGCAGGTGCGCGTGGTCGCGGCCATGCCGGGCCCGGTCATCACCCGCTACGAGATCGAACCGGCGACCGGCGTCAAGGGCTCGCAGGTGGTCAACCTCGCCAAGGACCTGGCGCGCTCGCTGTCGCTGGTGTCGATCCGCGTGATCGAAACCATCCCGGGCAAGAACTTCATGGCGCTGGAACTGCCCAACGCCAAGCGCCAGTCGATCCGCCTGTCCGAGATCCTGGGTTCGCAGGTCTATGCGGACGGCAAGTCGATGCTGACCATGGGCCTCGGCAAGGACATCGTGGGCAACCCGGTGGTGGCCGACCTGGCCCGGATGCCGCACGTGCTAGTGGCGGGCACGACCGGTTCGGGCAAGTCGGTGGGCATCAACGCGATGATCCTGTCGCTGCTCTACAAGGCCGAGGCGCGCGACGTGCGCCTGCTGATGATCGACCCCAAGATGCTGGAGATGTCGGTCTACGAGGGCATCCCGCACCTGCTGGCGCCGGTGGTCACCGACATGAAGCAGGCCGCCCACGGCCTGAACTGGTGCGTGGCCGAGATGGAGCGCCGCTACAAGCTCATGAGCAAGCTCGGGGTGCGCAACTTGGCGGGCTTCAACACCAAGATCGACGAAGCCGCCGCGCGCGAGGAGTTCATCTACAACCCCTTCAGCCTGACGCCGGACTCGCCCGAGCCGCTGGAACGCGCGCCGCACATCGTGGTCGTCATCGACGAGCTGGCCGACCTGATGATGGTGGTCGGCAAGAAGATCGAGGAACTCATCGCCCGCCTGGCGCAGAAGGCGCGCGCCGCCGGCATCCACCTGATCCTGGCCACGCAGCGCCCGAGCGTGGACGTGATCACCGGCCTGATCAAGGCCAACATCCCGACGCGGATCGCCTTCCAGGTCAGCAGCAAGATCGACAGCCGCACCATCCTCGACCAGATGGGCGCCGAAGCGCTGCTGGGCATGGGCGACATGCTCTACATGCCCAGCGGCACCGGCTACCCGGTCCGGGTGCACGGCGCGTTCGTCAGCGACGAGGAAGTCCACCGTGTCGTCGCGTTCCTCAAGGAACAGGGGGGCGAGCCCAACTACATCGAGGGCGTGCTCGAAGGCGGCACCGTCGACGGGGACAGCACCGACTACCCGGCGGGCGACGGCGACGGCGGCGAGAAGGACCCGATGTACGACCAGGCGGTGGAGGTCGTGCTCAAGAACCGCAAGGCCAGCATCTCGCTGGTGCAGCGGCACCTCAAGATCGGTTACAACCGCGCCGCCCGGCTGGTCGAGGATATGGAGAAGTCCGGTCTGGTCAGCTCGATGAACGGGGCCGGGCAGCGCGACATCCTGGTGCCGGCGCGCAGCAGCGACGAGTGATGCGGCGGCCCTCGCGGCCGCGCCGCGCGACAGCCGCCGATGCCTGCGAGGCGGCGGCTGTTACTCCTTTTTTCATAGCACACATCCCACGTTGACACGGGGCAGCGACCATGTTTTCCATGAAACCTCTCTCTTCGCCCCTCCGAATCGTCACCGGCCTGGCGCTGGCGTGCCTGGCCCAGATCGCCAGCGCCGACGGGCTGGCCAGCCTGGAAACCTTCATGCGCACCGCACGCAGCGGCAAGGCGGATTTCACCCAGACGGTGACCTCGCCGGCGCGCGAAGGCCAGGCGGCGCGCAGCAAGGTCTCGACCGGCACCTTCGAGTACCAGCGGCCGGGCAAATTCAAGTTCGACTACCGCAAGCCCTTCCCGCAGGTCATCGTGGCCGACGGCAGCACGCTCTGGCTCTACGACGCCGACCTGAAGCAGGTGACCGCGCGGCCGCAGGCCCAGGCGCTGGGATCGACGCCGGCGGCGCTGATCGCCTCGGCGCCCGACCTGCAGTCGCTGCGCAAGGATTTCGTGCTGCAGTCGCAGCCGGAATCCGACGGCCTGCAGTGGGTGCTGGCGACGCCCAGGACGAAGGACGGCCAGCTGCAGAGCATCAAGGTCGGTTTCCGCGGCGACCAGCTGGCGGCACTCGACATCCTCGACAGCTTCGGACAGCGCTCGGTCATGGCCTTCGCGAACCTGCAGGCCAACCCGTCGCTGCCGGCATCCACCTTCGACTTCCAGCCTCCCTCGGGCACGGACGTGGTGCGGCAGTAGGCGCGCCGTGGCGGGCGCCGTGCTCGCCCTCGGCCTCAGGCGACTTGCGCCTGCGCCGGCCCCTCGCCATCGGCGACCGGCTCGCAGAAGCGCAGCCGGTTGCCGAACGGGTCGGTCACTTCCATGACATCCTCGCCCCAGGGCATACGCGCGATGGCGGGCCGCAGGTACGGGTAGTCGCGCCCGGAGATCTCGCGGTGGTAGCCCGCCAGTCCGGACAGCGGCACCCGCACGGTCGCGGCGGGGCTGCAGTCGCCATGATGCTCGGTCAGGTGCAGCAGGCACCCGCCGCGTCCGACCTGCAGGTAGCGCGGCGCGGTGGCGTCGTAGCGGTGCTCCCAGTCGAGATGGAAACCCAGGTAGTCGAGGTAGAAGGCATGCGCCCGCTCGGTGTCGAAGATGCGCAGCAGCGGCACCGCGGGCTGGAGCCGCACGGGGACCGCGGGTGCCGCATCGATGGAGCGGGGCATGCGCGATGGGGGCGTCGGCGCATCCTGCGGCCTCGGCGCACTGGACGGGTCGACGGCGTTGCGCGAAGGGGCGCGCCCGGTGTCGGCCACGGTGCGCCGGACGCGTTCCCTGCGCGGCGGCAGGCCGGCCCCCGAGTCCTCGGTCGTGCCCGGCGCCGCCCCGTTGCCCAGCGCGTGGTAGACCCACAGCGCCGCGTAGGCGTCGTTGGCGGCATAGAGCAGTTGGGCGTCGGTCAGCTGCGGTTGGGCCCAGTTCGAGGTGGTGGTCTTCTTCGACTTGTTGAAACGCTGTCCGAACAGCAGGGCGATCGCTGTCTTCACGCCGACGGACTTGCGGTAGCCGCGCTGGCGCAGCACGTCGTCCAGGTCGAGCAGGCCGTGAATCGCGACACCGAGCTTGCGCACCAGCTGGCTGCGGTCCGAGCCCAGGCCTAAGCCCGCCTTGACGACCGCGGTCGATTCCAGCAGCGCCGCCACCGCCTCGCGGCAGGCCGGCTCCTGCAAGTCGAAGATCCAGGCGCCGGACAGGGTCGCGAACTGCACCACGTGCGGTCCGTCGGACACGTCGTCGCGGTGGAAGGTGGGCTTGGATTCGGTATCGAATCCCAGCACCGCTTCCCGGGACAGCACCTGCAGGGCCGTATCGGCTTCCCGCGGAGAAACGACGCGGTGGATGCGGGCGAGGTCCAGGCCCGCGAAGGGCGGCAACAGGGCGATCTGCTCCTTGGCGGGCAGGGGGGATGGAAGTGACATGGGGCGGCAGGCACGAGGAGCGGAGCGGAGCAGGCCGGCGGGATGCCGGCGTTGCCGCGGGATCGCCGGATCATGCCGCAAACCCGATGGGCGGCACCGTCCGGAAGGCGGGGATCGTGCCGCCGCGAGGGGGTCGCGGGCGATCTACGACAATCGGGACATTCCGATCCGCAATCTGCCCAACGTTTCCATGACCCATACCCCCGAAGCCCTCGACGCACTCGATGCCCCGCAGGACGACACGCCCGTGCAGCAGGACGCTTCACCGGATGCCAAGCCCGCCCGGCCGAAGCGTTCGGAGCAGGTCCGCCCGGTGCTCGAGAAGCTCTACGAGCTGTATCCGAAGATGTTCGGTGCGGATTTCCTGCCGCTCAAGCTCGGCACCTACCAGGATCTGCTGGCCGCCCATCCCGATCTGTTCGAGCGCGATGCGCTGAAGGCCGCGCTGGGCTTCCATGCGCGTTCCACCCGTTACCTGCAAAGCGTGGCGGCCGGCCGCAAGCGCCACGATCTGCAGGGCAAGCCGGTGGAGGATCTGGCGCCCGAGCATGTGCACCAGGCCCTCATGGAGGTCTGGCGCCGGCGCCAGGCACGTTCCAAGGAGGACCTGCGGCCGAAGCTCCGCAACCAGCTGGTGCGCGCCTTCGAGGCGTCGGGCCTGTCGCTGGATGCCTACGAAACCCTGGTCCGTGGCAAGGACGAGGAAGCCAACACGCTGCTCGACGAGGCCTTCGCCGCGCACCGGGCCGCCAGTGCCAAGCGCGAGGCGCTGCTGCGCGCCTTCGAGGCCGGCAGCGCCGCGGTGGAAGATTTCGCCGGCATGTACGGCCTGGATGCGAAAGCCGTGGCCCGGGATCTGGACCGCGCCCGACGCGAACGACCCGCGCCCGACGTCGCCTGACGGGCAGGGGACGGTTCACGCCGCACGGGTCTTCGCCCGTGCGGCGGAGGCCGCTTCCTGGTCGGCGACGCAAAAGAAAACGGGTCACGAAATTTCTTTCGTGACCCGTTCAGGGATGGATGGTCGGCGTGGCGGGATTCGAACTCGCGACCCCTTGCACCCCATGCAAGTGCGCTACCAGGCTGCGCTACACGCCGACTAGACCGAGATTCTAGCTCGAATTGCAGGACTTCCCGGCCAGCGACGACAGAATTTGCGCGAGACGGCCTCGACGTCCGCGCAGCGGAGGATCAGGAACGCTGGGCGAGCGTGTTCTGGAAGAACGTGCGGGCCGCCGCCGCGCAGAAGGGCGGCACGAGCTGGACGTGGTAGCTGCCGAGAACCGCATTGGCCCCGCCGGCCGCCGCGACCTGCGCCTTGGCCTGTGCGAATCCGACCTTCATCGGCGCATAGGGATCACCCGTCCCGGTGGGCTGCGAGTCGATATCCAGCGCCATCACCGTCGCGCCCGAGGCCGCACGGGCGGAGGGCGCGGTCCACAGGCGTTCCATGGTCCGGGTGTTGATCGCATAGAACACGGTCGGGTCGGCATTGCCGCCGCACATGAGGACCGGGCTGCGCGGGGTCCAGTCGCGCAGGTCGTTCTTCTTGAATGCCTGGCGCAGCGGATCGGACGGCGCGGACGCCGGCAGGCCGGTCGTGAAGGTGGGCACGGCGCCATCGGGGCTGGCCATCGCATCCATCAGGTATCCCAGGCGCGCGTTGTTGTTCAGCAGGGGACGGCTGCCGAAGCCCCGCGCGTAGAGAGGCGCCAGTTCGGCGGGTTGGGTCGGCGGCGTGATGCTGTCGAGTAGTTGCTGCAGGCTCGAACCCGGGGTGACCTGCGGCGGCGTGCTGTCGAACATGGCCGACGCCGGCAGCCGCCCCTGGGCGACCAGGGTGTCGATGGACGCCTCCGCGGGAAGCAGGCGCTCGATCCCCTGGGCGTAGAAGCTGCTGTAGATGTCGGACGTATTGCGGTAGAGGTTGCCGTAGGCCTGCTGGTAGCTGGTGACGATCAGCGGCGCGAAGACGGTGGCATCCAGGTTGATGGCGCCGTAGAAAAGCGCATCGCCCATCGCGGCCAGGGCGTAGGGCCCGGAGACCGGCGCTGCGGCGGTGACGGCCATCCCCAGGGCCTGCAGGGCCCGGTGGGTGGCCATCGCGACGTGGCCGCCCTGGGAGTATCCGGTGAGGAACAGCTGGCCGGAGTCCTGGCCGCCCAGCAATCTGAGCGAGGTGCGCGCGGCGGTCAGCGCGTCGATCATGTCCTTGGACTGCTGGTCGGCATTGAGATAGGGGTGGTACGCGAGTGCGGATTGGTCGTAGCCCGCGTAGTTCGGCGCGACGACGGTGAAGCCCTGCGCGGCGTACATCGCGGCGAGCAGCGCGGATTCCGGCGTGGCGGGATTGCTGTTGTCGCCCACGGCGGCCAGGTTGTACCGGCGGTCCACGGCGGTGCCGTGGGCGTAGAGCACGATGGGGCGTGCGCCCTGGCATGCGGCGTCCCCGCCGGTCGGACGCATCAGGACGCCGGTGCCGTTGGTGCTCTCGTCCCGCGCGCCGACCGTGCGGTAGTTCAGGTAGCGCACCTCGACGCCGCAACGGGGGGCGCCGGCGAGTTGCAGCAGCGCCGGCCCCTGCGGATCGGCGGCCAGGCGCGCGCTGAGCTGGGCCGCCGTGAGGCTCGTCACCTGGACCGGCGGCGATTGGACGAGGCTCCCGCGTTGCGGAGCGTCTTCGGCCGATCCACCGGAACCGCCGCAGCCAGTCAGCAGCAGCGCCACGATCCCGGAGAGGGCAGTGGGCAGGAAAGAGGGGCGGAAGACGGGTTGTCGGTTGGTACGGTTCATGGTCAGAAGGTATGAATGGACGGCGCACAAGGGACGGGAGCGGAGTCGGGGCGGCCCGGGACCCTGCCGCCTGCGCATGGGATTCGCGATGCAAAATCCATACGGAAAAAGAAACGTTCGATCATAAAAATTGCATTCTCCCCGAGCCATCCGTGTCGTTCGGCCTGTTGCATTCCGGAGTGCGCAAAAGCAACAGCCTGTATTCGCATCGGCCAATACGTAAGCGTTCCATGCCCGTCGGCAAGGGGCCATGGCGCGGCCGCCGGGGGCTGGGCCGGCCGGACTGAGACAATTCGGGGATGACCCATCCCACACCCACAGAACACGCCGTCACGGCGGACGACAAGAACGCGCCTGCTTCCGACCGGCTGGAAGTCACCTCCATGGACCTCGATGCGCAAGGCGTGGCGCGCCGCGAGGACGGCAAGGTCGTTTTCATCGAAGGCGCGTTGATCGGCGAGCAGGTCAGCATGCAGACCCACCGCCGCAAGAACAACTGGGAGCAGGGGACCCTGACGGTGCTGCACCGGGAATCCTCCCAGCGGGTGCGCCCGGGCTGTCCGCATTTCGGCCTGCATACCGGCGCCTGCGGCGGCTGCAAGATGCAGCACCTGCATCCCGCGGCGCAGATCGCGGTCAAGCAGCGGGTCCTGGAGGACAACCTCTGGCACCTCTCGAAGGTGCGGGCCGAGACCGTGATGCGTCCGATTGAAGGGCCTGCCTGGGGCTACCGCTACCGTGCCCGGCTGTCGGTCCGGCACGTGCGCAAGAAGGGCGAGGTGCTGATCGGCTTCCACGAACGCAAGAGCCGCTACATCGCCGACATGTCGGTGTGCCCGGTCCTGCCGCCGCATGTCAGCGCCATGCTGGTGCCGTTGCGGGCGCTCATCTTCTCGATGGACGCCCGGGAGACCTGCCCGCAGATCGAACTGGCGTGCGGCGACCGGACCACGGCCATGGTGCTGCGGCACCTGGAGCCCCTGTCTGCCGGAGACCTCGAACGCCTGGCAGCGTTCGGCCAAGCGCATGGCGTTCAATGGTGGCTGCAGCCGAAGGGACCGGACACGGTCCGTCTGCTCGACGACACCGCATCCACCCCGCCGCTGGATTACGCGTTGCCGGAATTCGACGTGGTGATGCCGTTCCGGCCGACCGACTTCACGCAGGTCAACCCGCACATCAACCGCGTGCTGGTGGCGCGCGCGCTGGGGCTGCTGGCCGTGCAGCGCCACGAGCGGGTGATCGACTGGTTCTGCGGACTGGGCAATTTCACCCTGCCGCTGGCGACCCAGGCCGCCCGCGTGCGGGGCATCGAAGGCAGCGAGGCCCTGGTCGCGCGGTCGCGGGAGAACTACGAACGCAACCGGACCCGGAGCAGCCAGGCGATGGCGCCGACCGACTTCGTGGCGCGCAACCTGTTCGAGATGACGCCCGCCATGCTGGTGCAGGACGGCACCGCCCAGAAATGGCTGGTCGATCCGCCGCGCGAAGGCGCCTTCGCCCTGTGCAAGGCCCTGATGGAACTGCAGCAACGGCGGCAGGCCGAGCGGACGGGCGGCGAGGGTCCGGAGACGGTCTCACCCGCCGAGGAAACCCTGGACGGGGAAGCGGCGGCACCGCTCGCGGCGCCCGCAGCCGACGTGGATGCGGCGCAGCTGGCAGGCTGGGAACCGCCGGAACGCATCGTCTATGTGAGTTGCAATCCGGCCACCCTGGCGCGCGATACCGGACTGCTGGTGCACCAGGCCGGCTACCGGTGCGTGGCCGGCGGGGTGGTCAACATGTTCCCGCACACCGCGCATGTAGAGAGCATCGCCGTCTTCGAACGGCGGAAGGACTGAGCCCGATCAGAGTGCGGCAGGCTTGCGCGGGGGCGGGCTCTTGCCGGCGGCGCCTGTCTGCCGCGTGCCGGGGGTATCGGACAGCAGCGCATTGCCGGTTGCCCCCGCCGGCGAAACGGCGCCGTCCTTGCCGGGCGCCAGGACCGATGCCACGCCTTCGATCTTGTTGTCGCGCATGTACTGGTCCATGTCGCGCCAGCCGGAGAAGACGCTGGACTTCGACGCGCGGGGATTGAGGGTGTAGCAGTCCTCGATACCGCGCAAAGCGTACCGGCACGCGCCGCCGATGGCGCTGGCTTCGGCCTCGCGCTGCGCGATCCGCGGGTCCGGCCCCAGGCCGGGCAGGTCGCAGCCGGTGAGCGACAGGAGGATGAGGCAGGCTAGCGAATGGACGGATGAGCGGCGGAGTAGCTGCATGGGAACGGCCCCGGGAGGCGGAACCGGGTGCTGAAAGTATGTTGATTGTTTATCGGCACGAAAACAAAAAGTTTGAGGCGAAAAGCGCATCGCCTGCCGCCGGGGGAGTCAAAACGGG
>JAKOND010000335.1 GCA_022702125.1 Burkholderiaceae bacterium | reverse complement strand
GCCGTGCGCGACCCGCGAGACGCTGTCGCCGATCAGCCCCTTGATCTCCTTGGCCGCGTCGGCGCTGCGCTGCGCCAGGCTGCGCACCTCGCCGGCCACCACCGCGAAGCCCCGGCCCTGCTCGCCCGCGCGCGCGGCCTCCACCGCCGCATTGAGGGCGAGGATGTTGGTCTGGAAGGCGATGCCGTCGATGGTGCCGATGATGTCGCCGATGCGCCGCGAGGCCTCGTGGATGCCCTTCATGGTCTCCACCACCTGGCCCACGACCGCGCCGCCCTGGACCGCGACGGTGGAGGCGCTGCCTGCGAGCTGGTTGGCTTGCTGGGCGCTGTCGGCGTTCTGGCGCACGGTGGAGCTGAGCTCCTCCATCGAGGCGGCTGTCTGCTGCAGGGCCGAGGCCTGCTGCTCGGTGCGCGAGGACAGGTCGTTATTGCCCTGCGCGATCTGCGCGCTGGCCGTGGCCACGCCCTCGGCATTGGAGCGCACGCCGGCGACCACCTGCCCGAGGCTGGCCTGCATCGACCGCAGCGCCACCAGCAGTTCGGCCGCTTCGTCGCGGCCGGCGACCACGATCGACTCGCTCAGGTCCCCCTCCGCGATGCGGCGGGTGCTGGCGACGGCCTGGCGCAACGGCCCGGTGATCGAGCGCGAGAGCGCGACGGCCAGGAAGATGCCGGCCAGCAAGGCCGCGATGCTCGATCCGATCATGATCCGCCGGCCTTGCGCCGCGCTCTCGTTGGCCGCGGCCAGCGCCACCGCGTAGGCCTGCTTCTGCATCTCCTGGAACTTCTGCAGGAGACCCACGTAGGTGGACAGCAGGGGCTTGAGCGTCCTGTCCGTGTCCGCCTTCACGTCCTCGCCGGCCGCGCGGCGCTTGGTCAACGCGAAGCGCGCCTCGCGGTAGAGCGTGCGGCTCGCTTCGATCTCGGCGAATTTCGCCTGGTCCTGGGGCGAGGTGAACAGCTGCTTGAGCTGGTCCCGGATCTTCACGGATTCGGCCGAGGTCGCCTCGATCTCGCGCTCGATCTCCGGCACCAGCTCCGGCGCCCCCAGCAGCGCCGCGCGGGTCCGCACGCCGTTGAGCTGGATGGTGTGGAGCCATGCGACGGCGAGCAGGCTCTTCTCCTGCTCCATGGAGGCGACGTCGTTGAGTTGCGTGGCGAGGCTGCTGAGCCTGGAGACGCCCACTGCCGAGCTGACGACCATGATCGTCAGGATCAGGCCGAAGGACAGGGTCAGGCGTGGACCGATCTTCGCGTTTCGGAGGGCATTCATCGTAGGGTTCGGCGCTTGGCTGTATGGATTCCGGGATTGTCTCAGAAATGTTTCCTTGTGTTTCATATTGTTACTTTAGAGAAGAGGGCTTCCGCTCTGGCGGCGGAGCGAGGAACCGTCAAGCGCCGGGTCCGTGAACTGCCGGAGGCGGCGGGCCATCCGGCGCGGCTGCTGGACGCGGGCCGCTTCCGCCTGTGCCCGGAATGCGCGGCCACTCCGGTCGGGTGCCCCGGGGCGATAGTCGGTATCGGGCCCGCCGTATACCGTCGCGCGGGCCAGCCCGTAAGCTCGTGCCCCATGCAGAAAGCCTACCGCGCCTCCCTTCTCCGTTTCGCCGACGACGGCACCGCCCTCTACGAATCCGACGGCCTGCTCGTCACCGGCACCGATGCCGCCACCGGCCGCCGCGTGGTCGAGGCCGCCGGATCCTGGCAGTCGCTGGCCCCGGCCTACGCGCATCTGCCGGTCGAGCACCTGCCGGGCCGCATCCTCGCGCCCGGCTTCGTGGACATGCACATCCACTACCCGCAGACCGATGTCATCGGATCGCCCGCCGACGGCCTGCTGCCCTGGCTGGAGAACTACACCTTCCCGCACGAATCGCGCTTCGCCGACCCCGACTACGCGGCCGGGGTGGCGGCCTTCTTCGCCGACGAGCTGCTGCGCAACGGCGTGACCACCGCGCTGACCTTCGCCACCTCGCACCCGCAGTCGGTGGACGCGCTGTTCGCCGAGGCGCGGCGCCGCGGCATGCGCCTGATCACCGGCAAAGTGCTGCAGGACCGCAACTCCCCCGACGGCGTGCGCGACCGCACCGAGCAGGGCCTGCAGGACACCGAGGCGCTGATCCGCAAATGGCAGGGCGTGGACCGGCTGGGCTACGCCATCACCCCGCGCTTCGCGCCCACCAGCACGCCGGCGCAGCTGCGCGGCGCGGGCGAGCTGGCCGCGCAGTACCCGGAGGTGTGGATCCAGTCGCACGTGGCCGAGAACCTCGGCGAGATCGCCTGGGCGCGCGAGCTGTTCCCGGAGTCGCGCAGCTACCTCGCGACCTACGACGACTTCGGGCTGATGCGGCCGCGCGCGGTGTACGCCCACTGCATCCACTTCGACGACGACGACCGGGCGCTGATGCGCGACACCGGCACCGTGGCGGCGGTCAGCCCGACCAGCAACCTGTTCCTGGGCAGCGGCTTCTTCGACTACGCCGGCGCCGACCGGGTGGGCTTCCGCTACGGCCTGGCGAGCGACGTGGGCGGCGGCACCAGCTTCAGCCCGTTCCGCACCATGCTGGCCGCCTACTACGTGGGCCGCGAGGGCCAGACCAAGGCCGGCCTCAGCCTCGCGCCCGGCCACCTGTGGTGGCAGCACACCGCCGGCGCGGCCGCCGCGCTGGGGCTGGCCGGCGCCGTCGGCAACCTGCAGCCGGGCTGCGAGGCGGATTTCATCGTCCTCGACCCGGCCGCCACGCCCCTGCTGGCGCGCAAGACGGCGCAGGCGGAGTCGCTGGACGAACTGCTGTTCGCGATGATCGTGCTCGGCGACGACCGGCTGGTGGAGCGGGCCGTCATCGCGGGATGAGAACCGCCGGGGGCCGGCATTCCGCCTGCGCTGCCAGCTATCGAATAAATAGCATGCCGGGGCGGCGGGCTCGCCGGGCGGCATCGGTCCGCCGCGGCACGCATGCGGATCGCGCATAAGCAAGCGCGCAAACATTGTTTGTCGGTGGCGGGCGGCCCTTCCTAGCATGGGGCGCACGAACAACCCGAGCCGACCGCTCCCGCCGCACCCCATGCAAGTCTTCTGGTTCATCCCCACCCACGGCGACAGCCGCTACCTCGGCACCGCGCAGGGCGCGCGCGCCGCCACCTTCGACTACTTCCGCCAGATCGCCGTGGCCGCCGACACCCTCGGCTACGAGGGCGTGCTGCTGCCCACCGGCCGTTCCTGCGAGGACGCCTGGGTCACCGCCGCCAGCCTGATGCCGTCCACCCGGCGGCTCAAGTTCCTGGTCGCGATCCGGCCGGGCCTGACCACGCCGGCCCTGGCCGCGCGCATGGCCGCGACCTTCGACCGGCTCTCGGGCGGAAGGCTGCTGGTGAACGTGGTCACCGGCGGCGACCCGGGCGAACTCGAGGGCGACGGCATCTTCGTCGGCCACGACGAGCGCTACGAGATCACCGACGAATTCCTGACGATCTGGCGCGAGCTGCTGGCGCGCTCGCATGCGGGCGAGGGCATCGATGTCGAAGGCCGCCACCTGTCGAGCAAGGGCGGCCGCAACCTCTACCCGCCGGTGCAGCAGCCCTATCCGCCGCTCTACTTCGGCGGATCGTCGCCGGCGGCGCACGCCATCGTCGGCAAGCACATCGACAAGTACCTGACCTGGGGCGAGCCGCCGGCCGCCGTGGCCGCCAAGCTCGACGACGTGCGCCGCCGGTCCGCCGCCATCGGCCGCGAGCCGCCGAGCTTCGGCATCCGGCTGCACGTCATCGTGCGCGAGACCAGCGAGGCCGCCTGGGCCGCGGCCGACGAACTCATCGGCCACCTGGACGACGACACCATCGCCCGCGCCCAGGCCGCCTTCGCCCGCATGGATTCGGAAGGCCAGCGCCGCATGGCCGCGCTGCACGGCGGCAAACGCGACCGGCTGGTGGTCTCGCCCAACCTCTGGGCCGGGGTCGGGCTGGTGCGCGGCGGCGCCGGCACCGCGCTGGTCGGCAATCCGCAGGAGGTGGCCGACCGCATGCGGGAGTACGCCGACCTGGGCATCGACACCTTCATCCTCTCGGGCTACCCGCACCTGGAGGAGGCCTACCGCTTCGCCGAACTGGTGTTCCCGCTGCTGCCCGCCAAGCTGCAACGCCAGCTGGGCCGGGCCGGCGGCGCGCAGCTGTCGGGGCCGTTCGGCGAGGTGGTCGCCAACGGCGAGGCCCGCGCGCCGGATGCCGCGGCGCCCGCCGCGCGCCGCGCCTGAGCGGGCCGCCGGCGGGCGCTGCCGCGGGCCGCCGGCGGACCGGGCCGCGGCGGCGCGCGCAGGGGCATGGGAAGGGCGGTACTGCGACAATCGCCCGCTTGTTTTTCCTGCAGCCCGAAAGCGCACCCATGACCATCAAAAGCGACAAGTGGATCCGCCGCATGGCAGAACAGCACGGCATGATCGAGCCGTTCGAGCCCGGCCAGGTCCGCGAGCGCGACGGCCGCAAGCTCATCAGCTACGGCACCAGCAGCTACGGCTACGACATCCGCTGCGCGCCCGAGTTCAAGGTGTTCACCAACATCCATAGCACCGTGGTCGACCCGAAGAATTTCGACGAGAAGAGCTTCGTCGACTTCCACGGCGACCACTGCATCATCCCGCCCAACAGCTTCGCGCTGGCCCGCACCGTCGAATACTTCCGCATCCCGCGCAACGTGCTGACCATCTGCCTGGGCAAGAGCACCTACGCCCGCTGCGGGATCATCGTCAACGTGACCCCCTTCGAACCCGAATGGGAAGGCTACGTCACCCTGGAATTCAGCAACACCACGCCGCTGCCCGCCAAGATCTATGCGGGCGAGGGCTGCGCGCAGGTGCTCTTCTTCGAGAGCGACGAAGTCTGCGAAACCAGCTACCGCGACCGGGGCGGCAAATACCAGGGCCAGCACGGCGTGACCCTGCCCCGCGCCTGAGGCATCCGAGCCGCGCAGATCCTGGTTACAAGAAAAATATTTTGTAAGTCGGTTCCTACAAATGGATACGACAACGACCGGCTTGATGGCAAATGTTACATTTGTAGGATAATTCTTGTTCAGCAGTCATTCTTGCCGTTCCCAGGAGATTTTTCATGTCCTTCAAGCAAATCGCTCAACTCTTCGATGCCCCGATGGCCATCGTGGTCGGTGCGGTGGCTGCCGTACTGGTGGCCGGCCAGATCGGCGCGATGGGATTGACGGCGCAGAACGATTCCGGACGCGAAATGCACCTCGACAACACCGCGCGCCTGCAGCGCACGGCCGTCATCAATTGCCTGGGCGTCAGCGACGATGACGCGCACCGGGCCTGCGTCCGCAGCCAGCGCGCGACCATGGGTCTCGACGATCCGGACGCCCCGACTTCCCGGGACGCGCAGCGCAACGTGAACGCTCCGGCCGTGCCCGACACCGTCCACACGGCGTCCCGCTGAGGCAGCGCGCCGCAGCCTCCGGCGCGCCGACCGCATCCATCGAGAAACGCCTCCCGTCCGCAATGGACGGGAGGCGTTTCGCATGGGGCGCGAGACGGCCCGCGCGCAGCGCCGGCCCGGCAGCGCTAGCCGCGGATGCTGGCGAAGCGGATCAGGTCCTCGGTCAGCCGGTGCCGGTCGGTGATGAACAGGCCGTGCGGCGCGCCCTCGTAGCGCTTGTATTCGGCATTCGGCAGCAGGCGGGCGGTCTCTTCCGCGCTGGCGTCGGCCGGCACCGTCTTGTCCTCGGTGCCGTGGATGATCAGGGTCGGCACGCCGATGCCGCGCACGTCGTCGCGGAAATCGGTTTCGCTGAAGGCGCGCACGCAATCGATGGTCGCCTTGGGCGATGCCGGCAGCGCCAGGCTCTGCGCCCAGTCGAGCGTGGCCTCGCTGACCGGCTTGGACAGCAGGCCGACGCCGAAGAACTGCTTGCCGAAGTCCTGCAGGAAGGCCGGGCGGTCCTCCTTCAGGCCCTCGACCATCTTGTCGAACACGGGCTTGTCGACGCCGGTCGGATTGGTGGCGGTCTTGAGCAGGAACGGCGCGACCGCCGCCACGAAGACCGCCGCGCCGACGCGCCCGGTGCCGTGGCGGGCGAGGTAGCGGGCCACTTCGCCGCCACCCATCGAGAAGCCCACCAGCACCGCGTCGCGCACGTCCAGGTGTTCGAGCAGGGCGGCCAGGTCGTCCGCGAAGGTGTCGTAGTCGTAGCCGCCCCAGGGCTTGGAGGACTCGCCGAAACCGCGGCGGTCGTAGGCGATCACCCGCAGGCCGTGGCGGGGCAGTTCGGCCATCTGGTGCTCCCACATCTTGTGGCTCACCGGCCAGCCGTGGATCAGGACCACCGGACGGCCCTGGCCCCAGTCGATGTAATGCAGGTCGACGGCTTCGCCGGACGAGGACTTGACGGAAAGTGTGCTCATGGTTGTTCCTGTGGAGGACCGCAATGCGGAGGAGGGGAGAAAGAGCCTTCGGCAGGGCGACCGGGGCGCCCCCGAGGCACGGATCGTCGCGATCGACGCAAAGTGTGGGCACCGCCTCCCCGCCCGGCTGTGGGCGCGGACTGATCCCTGCGTAGGAGCAGGTTGATGGGGCAGGGCGGCTGTTGTGTCCGGTCACGTATCGGCGGATGGCCGGCAGTACCATCGCTGCCGCGCCAGGTTCGGCGCCCGAGGAGCAGCAGCATGAAATGGGAAGGCAATCGCGAATCCGACAACGTCGAGGACCGCCGCGACCAGGGCGGCGGCGGAGGCGGCGGGGGCTTCGGCTTCGGCGGACGCAGCATCGGCGTGGGCACGGTCGTCGTCGCGCTGGTGGCGGGCTGGGCTTTCGGCATCAACCCGCTGACCATGCTGAGCCTGCTCAGCGGCGGGGGCGGCGGCGCGCCGGTGCAACAGCAGCAGGCGCCCGCGCAACGGCCGCCGGCCGACGACCGGATGGCGAAGTTCGTCTCCACCGTGCTGGCCGACACCGAGGATGTCTGGACCGACGTGTTCCGCCAGAACGGCGCCACCTACCGCGATCCGAAGCTGGTGCTGTTCCGCAACCCGATTCCCACCGCTTGCGGGCAAGCGCAGGCAGCGATCGGACCTTTCTACTGTCCGGGCGACGAGAAGGTCTATATCGACTTGGGTTTCTACGACACCCTCAAGAACCGCCTCGGCGCCCCGGGCGAATTCGCGCAGGCCTACGTCATCGCCCACGAGGTCGGCCACCATGTCCAGAACCTGCTGGGCATCAGCGAGCAGATGGACCAGGCGC
>JAKOND010000327.1 GCA_022702125.1 Burkholderiaceae bacterium | reverse complement strand
GGCGTTGTAGTAGTCCATCACCGCCTCGGGCTCGCCCTCCATCGCGATGCCGCCGCCCACCAGCAGGATGGCGCGGTCGCAGATCGACTGGATGGCGGCCTTGTCGTGGGACACCATCAGCAGCGTCGTGCCCTGGGCGCGGAATTCGCGGATGCGCTCGATGCTCTTGTGCTGGAAGTACGCATCGCCGACGGACAGCGCCTCGTCCACGATCAGCACGTCGGGCCGGCGGGCGGTCGCCACGCTGAAGGCCACCCGCATCTGCATGCCGCTGGAGTAAACGCGCACCGGCTGGTCGATGTAGTCGCCCACCTCCGAGAACTCGATGATGGACGGCATCAGGCGCTGCATGTCCTCGGCGCTGTAGCCCAGGATCTGGCCGGCCATGAAGGCGTTCTGCCGGCCGGTGAAATCGGGATGGAAGCCCATGCCCAGCTCCAGCATGGCCGCGACGTTGCCGCGGATGTGCACGCTGCCGGTGGTGGGGCGGGTGGTGCCGGTGATCATCTTCAGCAGCGTGCTCTTGCCCGCGCCGTTGATGCCGATGATGCCCACCGCCTCGCCGGGCGCGACGCTGAAGTTGATGTCCCGCAGCACCCACTTGAGGCTGTGGCGCGGCTTGGCGAAGGGCAGCAGCCATTCGGCCAGGCGGGCGCGCTGCGACGGGTAGGTCTTGTAGGCCTTGCCCAGGTTGGAAACGGTGATCGTGCCCATCTCAGAGTTCGTCCACGATCTCGCCGGCGCGGCGGCGGAAGAGGTGCAGGCCGAAAGTGCACAGCACGGCGGCCAGGACGGCGATCGGCAGCATGCTCGACCAGTCGGGCCACTCGCCCTTCACCAGGATGGCCTGGCAGCTCAGGATGACCGCGGCCATCGGGTTGAGGTGGATCAGCGGCTGCAGGCGCTCCGGCAGGATGGAGGGCGAATACACGATGGGCGTCAGCCAGAACCAGAACTGCAGGAAGATGCCGAAGGCGTAGCCGACGTCGCGGAAGAACACGTTGAGCACGCCCAGCACGATGCCCAGCCCGAGGCCGAAGGCGACCATCACGCCCAGCACCGGCAGCAGCGCCAGGTACGGCAGGCCCGGGAAATTGCCAGTCAGCACCAGGAAGGCGGTGAACAGGCCGAAGATGATGCCGAAGTTGAGCAGCGCGTTGGCAGTCACGATGACCGGCAGGCACAGCCGCGGGAAGCTCAGCTTCTTGAGCAGCGTCGCGTTCTCGGTGAACACGTTCTGCGCGCGCCCGGTGATATCGGAGAACAGGCCCCAGGTCAGGATGCCGGCGCACAGGTAGATGCTGTACGCGAAAGCGCTGTCCACGCCCGGCAGCCGGGCGCGCATCACCTCGGAGAAGATCACCGTGTAGACGGTGATCATCGCCAGCGGATTCAGCAGCAGCCAGGCCGCGCCCAGGACGGAATTGCGGTAGCGCGACTGGAACTCGCGCATCACGCTGCCCAGGATGAACCCCCGGTACGACCAGAGGGCGCGGACGATGGTGCCCATCAGGCCCGGCCGTAGATGTCGTTGAGGCGGACGATGTCGTCCTCGCCCAGGTAGCCGCCGCACTGCACCTCGATCAGCACCAGCTCCTCCTCGCCGATGTTGGTCAGGCGGTGCTTCTCCTGCAGCGGGATGTAGCGGTACTGGCCGGGCTCGGTGCGGTATTCGGTCTCGCCGACCTGCACGTTGGCGATGCCCTGCACCACCACCCAGTGCTCGGCGCGGTGGTGGTGGTACTGCAGCGACAGCGACTGGCCCGGGCGCACGGTGATGCGCTTGACCTTGTAGCCCTCTTCCTCCTTGAGCGCCGCGTAGGTGCCCCAGGGGCGGTTGACCACCGCCGGCAGGTGGGTGGTCTCGTGGCTGCGGGCCTTGAGCACGTCCACCACCGCCTTGACCTTCTGCGCGCTGTCCTTGTGCGCCACCAGCAGCGCGTCCGGCGTATCCACCACCACCAGGTCGCGCACGCCGACGGTGGCGACGATCTTCGGGCCGTAGCTCTCGATCTGCACATGGGTGCCGGTGGTCTCCACCGCCACCACGTCGCCGAGCAGCGTGTTGCCGCTGGCGTCGGCCGTGTGCGACTGCGCCACCGCCGGCCAGGAGCCCACGTCGCTCCAGCCGAAGCGCGCCGGCACCACGGTCACGTTGTCCGCGTGCTCCATGACGGCGTAGTCGATGCTGATGTCGGGCTGCAGGCCGAAGGTGTGCACGTCGAAGCGGGTGACGTCCTCGGCGGACTGGCCGGTGGCGAAGGCGGCGCGCGCCGATTCCATCACCCGCGGCGCATGGCGCTCCATCGCTTCCAGGATGGCGCCGGCGGTGAAGCAGAACATGCCGCTGTTCCAGTAGTAGCGGCCGCTGGCCAGGTATTCCTGGGCGGTGGGCAGGTCGGGCTTCTCGACGAAACGGCGCACCGGCTGGCTCTCGCGCGAGACATGGGCGACCTCGAGATAGCCGAAGCCGGTTTCGGGCGCGGTCGGGTGGATGCCGAAGACCACCAGCCGGCCCTGCTGGGCCGCGTCGATCGCATCCATGGTGCAGGCGACGAAGGATTCGGTATCGGGAATCAGGTGATCGGCCGACAGCACCAGCATGACGGCCTCGGGGCCGTACTGCTGGGCGCACTGGAGCGCGGCCAGCGCGATCGCCGGGCCGGTATTGCGGCCCTTGGGCTCCAGCAGATAATGCGCCTGGGGCGGATCGTTGATCTCGGAGACCACGTTCTTGGTCAGGAACAAGTGGTCCTGGTTGGTGACGACCAGCAGCTCCCCGGTCCCGCAGGCCTGGCCGCGCACGATGGCCTGCTGAAGCAGCGTGCATCCGCCCATCTTCATGAAGGGCTTGGGGTACGCTTGGCGCGATGCAGGCCACAATCTGGTTCCGGCTCCGCCCGAAAGTACTACCGATATCAGCCGCATAGACGCTGTGCTCCGAGAAGGAAAAACGCGCATTCTATCGATTGCCCCTTGTGCAGCCTGACTACACGCGGACCTGCGGAAGGCCTTTACCGAACTGAACCGCAAGATTTTCCCCTGCCTTCAGTGCACATGCGCGCCTGGCGCCTAAAAAAGCTTCATGACCATCGATACGGCTGCCTTGCAGTGTCCACCACGATGTACGGCAAAATCCCTGCCCTGCGCGCAGGCGCGCTCTCCGACACATGGCGCCCGCCTTCCTGGTTATCTCCATTTCCAAATTCATTCCCGAAAGGTCTTCCATGAGCAAACGCGCCGTAGTCACCGGCATCACCGGCCAGGATGGCGCCTACCTGGCCCAGCTGCTGCTGGACAAGGGCTATACCGTCTACGGCACTTACCGCCGTACCAG
>JAKOND010000202.1 GCA_022702125.1 Burkholderiaceae bacterium | reverse complement strand
GGCGCGGTGCGCACCACGGTGCCCACGTCGGAGCGCGGCACCGCGCGCTGGTTGGCTTCGGCCGCCGTCTGCGGCGTCACGCCGACCGAGGCCGGCTGGCCGCCGGGGGGAGTGGGCGCGGTACCGGTCTGGGCGCTGGCGCCTGCCGCGGCGAGCGCCAGCAGGCTGGCGGCGACGGCGGTCTTGAGGGACGGGATGGACATGGTGACGCACTCCTTGAATTCATGGACGAAATAACGGGAACCCGCGGTTCGGCCCGTGCCGGAATCGTTCTTTTGGCGGGACGCATCCGATGCGTGGAGGCAGTGTGGCCCATCGTTTCTTCGCCATGGCCGACGGAAGGACCCGTCTGGCTGTAGGAAAACAGGCCGGGATGCGACGGCCTCAGGACCGCAGGACGGCCGCGGCGCGGAGGATGGCCGAGGCGAAGCCGCCCTCGGCGCGCGACTGGCCCCGGGCGCTGGTGCAGACGCGCGGTCCGGCGCTCCAGGCGATGGACAGCCCCGCCTCGGCGAAGGCGGCGACCAGCGCGACGTCCTCCTCGGCCGCGCGGTCCTGGAAGCCGCCCGCCCTGCCGTAGGCCGCGGCGCTGAAGCCCAGGTTCGCCCCGTGCACGTGGCGGTGGCCATCGGCGTCGCGGTAGGTGGTCTCGAACTGGTGCCGCAGGGCCTCGCCCAGGTCGCCGTGGCTGGACCAGCCGGCGACGCCGATGGTGCCGCACACCACGTCGGCGCCGAGCGCCAGCTGGGCGGCCAGCCAGTCGGGCGCGACGGTGGTGTCGGCGTCGGTGCAGGCGATCCACCGGGCGCCGGCGGCCAGCGCCGCCGCGCAGCCCGCGGCCCGGGCCGCCCCGACGTTGCGCGACGCGAGGGAGACCGTCCGCGCCCCGTGCGCGGCGCAGACGGCGGCCGACCCGTCGGTGCAGGCGTCGAGCGCGACGAACACCGCGGCCGGCTCGCCCTCCAGCGCCGGATGGCGGAGCGCCGCCTGCACCGACCGCAGGCAGTCCGGCAGCAGCGCCTCCTCGTCGTGCGCGGGAATCACGACCGCAAGCATCGCGCCGCCCTCCCCGGTTCCTTGCGGCCCGGGAAGCCGGCGCACGCAACCGCCGCGCGGGTCATGGCGAGCCGTCTCAGTTCTGGCGCCAGGGCAGGCCGTGGCGGCGCCAGCCGCCGCGCAGGCCGCGGTGGCCGTCGGCATCGGCATCCCCCTCGAAGCCTTCGAGGATGTTGTACGCCTCGATGCCGAGCTCGGCGGCGCGCTTCGCGGCGGCGATGGAGCGCACGCCGCTGCGGCACAGCAGCACCAGCCGGCGACCGCCCTGCGCCGCGGCGCGCAGCCCGTCGTCGAAGCCGGGGTTGGGCGCCATGCCGGGCCACTGCTTCCAGGCCAGCGGCACCGCGCCGGGCACGAAGCCGACCCATTCGCGCTCGGCGTCGCTGCGCACGTCCACCAGCACCGCCTCGCCGGACTGCGTCCAGGCATGGGCCTGCGCGGGCGTCACGTCCCCCGCATAGCCCTCGGCGGGCCGGACGGCGGCGGTGTCGGGGGAGCCGTCGGGGGAAGGCCCGCGGGAAGCGTCGGAGGTCGTCATGGCGGGCCATTCTGGCAGACCGCCGCCGCGGTGCAAGTCGTGGCCGCGACAAGTGCGCGGCCGGGCGGCGCGCCCGGGCGGCACCCGCCGTCAGGACGGCGCGTCCGCTTCCCAGAGCGGCACCGGCGTCTCGCGCAGTTCGCGCCGCAGCGCGCGGTGCTCCGGCACCACGGTGGCGACCACCGCCCAGAAGCGCGGGCTGTGGTCCATCACCCGCAGGTGCGCGAGTTCGTGGGCGACCACGTAGTCGACCAGCGCGGGCCGCATGTGCATCAGCCGCCAGTTGAGCCGCACCGCGCCGGTGGTGCTGGCGCTGCCCCAGCGGGTGCGCGCGCTGGTCAGGCCGAAATGGCCCCACTGCACGCCCAGCAGCGGGGCGAAGTGCGCCATGCGCTCCAGGAAGTGGAGGCGCGCGGCGTGCAGCATCCAGCCGTGCGCGGCGTCGCGGATGGCCTCCTCGGACGCGCCGGGCGGCAGCGGCAGGCGCAGCACGCGCACCGGGGCGCCGTCCCCGGCCGCCGATTCCCGCAGTTCGGGCATGCGCGGGCGGCGCGGCGCGATGCCGTCGCCGGGCGCGCCGGCCAGCACCAGGCGCAGCGGCGCGCCCAGGTAGGGCAGTTCGGCGCCGTCGCGCCAGACGATGCGGCTGGCCTGGGCGCGGCCGTGGCGCGCGCCGACCTCGTCGAGCTTGCGCACGATCCAGTCGGCCTTGTGCCGCAGCGCCTGCTCGATCTGGGCCAGCGGGCAGGCCCGGGGCGCGCGCACCACCAGGCCCTCGTGGCTGACCGACAGGCCGATGGTGCGGCGCCGGCTGCGCTGCAGCTCGTAGCCGATGACGCGGCCGTCGAGCGCCGCGTCGCGGTTGGCGCGCGGATGCCGCAGCAGCGGGCTGCCGGCCGCCACCGCACCGGCGGCCGCGTCCGGCGCCGGAACGCCGGCCGGCACGGACGGCTCCGCCTGCGGCGCCGCGGGCGTGGTGGTCTCCAGGAAATCGAAGGCGAGCTGCAGGAGTTTGCGCACGTCGTGGCGGTCCCGGTTCAGTCCGCCGCCCGCGGACCGGTTCCGCAGCCGGCGGGCAGCGGAGGAAGAACGTTCATCGCGGCGGAAAGCGCAGCAGGGAGGAAGGCAGGTCGCATGAAGGACACGGTGGTGGAAACGGCAATCCGGCATCGGCGGGAGACGCCGGGACGGCGCTCTGCCCGACAGCGGCCGGCGGTGGCGAAGTTTACGGGGTCGGCACGGCCGGCACCGGCGGCCGGCGCGCGCCCGTCAACGGTAGGCCTCGGGGTCGAGCCGCCGCATCTCGGCCTCGATCCACGCCTCGACCTCGCGCATCAGCTCGTCGGGCTCGCGGCCGGCGGTCGGGATCGGCGCGCCGATGGACACGTCCACCACGCCGGGGCGCTTGACGAAGGCCTTGCGCGGCCAGCAGCGCGCCGAGGTCACCGCGATCGGGATCACCGGCACGCCGGTCTTGATCGCCAGCCGGGTGCCGCCGCTCTTGTAGCTGCCGCGCTCGCCGCGCGCGGTGCGGGTGCCCTCGGGGAACATGATCACCCACACGCCCTGCGCCAGCAGCTCGCGGCCCTGGGCCACCACCTTGGCGAAGGCGCGCATGCGGTCGTTGCGGTCGATGTGGATCATGTCGAGCCGGCCCATCGCCCAGCCGAAGAAGGGCACCCGCAGCAGCTCCTTCTTGAAGACGTAGGCCAGCGGATGCGGCATCAGCGCCGGCATCAGGAAGGTCTCGAAGGTGGACTGGTGCTTGACCAGCAGCACCGCCGGCGCGTTGCCGCCCTGCGGCAGGTGCTCCATGCCCCGCACCCGGGTGCGGACGCCGCAGATCACCCGCGCGCCGACCACCGTCCAGCGGAGCCAGGTGGCCGCGATCCAGTAGAGCGGCGCGCCGCGCGTCCAGAGCGACGCCAGCAGGATGGCGAAGGCGAAGGGGATCACGGTCACCAGCATCCACAGGGCATGCAGGACGGAACGGAGGAAGGCCATGGGGTGTCGGGGGATTCGGCGGACGGGTCGGCGGCGGGATCGGCGGCGCGGGCGCGCCGGAGGACGCGCCCGGACGGCCCGCTAGTACGCCACCTGCGGCAGGGGCACCGCGTCGCGGGCGAGCAGGTATTCGGCGAAGGCGTCCAGGTCGGCGTGCACCCGGGTGCCGGCCGGCACGCCGTCGTCCGGCTGCGCCGGTTGGCCGGTGCGCTTCCACAGGGTGGGGTGGGTGGCGCCGAGGCGGCCGGTCAGCACCAGGTGCGGCTCGGCGCCGGCGGCGACCGCGGCATCGAGGTCGTGCAGGCTGTCGCCCACCGCCGGCACCGTCGCCAGGTCCATGCCGTAGCGCTCGGCCACCTGCACGAACAGGCCGGTGTTCGGCTTGCGGCAGGCGCAGCCGGCGTCGGGCGCGTGCGGGCAGAAGAAGACCGCGTCGATCCGGCCGCCGGCGGCCGACAGCAGCTGGTGCATCTTGGCGTGGATGGCGTTGAGCGCCACCGCGTCGAACAGCCCGCGCGCCAGGCCGGACTGGTTGCACACCACCACGACATGGAAACCCGCGTGGTTGAGCCGCGCGATGGCTTCGAGCGCGCCGGGCAGCGGCTGCCACTCCTCCGGCGTGCGGACGAAGTCGTCGCGCAGCCGGCCGATGGTGCCTTCGCGGTCCAGGATGACGAGTTTCATGCGGTGCTTCCGGTCGGGCCGTGGGGTCGGGGCGTGGTTCAGGCGGCCAGGCGCGACAGGTCGGCCACCCGGTTCATCGCCGCGTGCAGCGTGGCCAGCAGGCCCAGGCGGTTGGCGCGCAGGGCCGGGTCGTCGGCGTTGACCATGACCTGGTCGAAGAAGGCGTCCACCGGCGCCTTGAGCGCGGCGAGCGCCTGCAGGTTCGCGGTGTGGTTGCCGGCGGCCAGCGCGGCGTCGGCCCGCGGCGCGACCTCGGCCAGCGCGGCGTGCAGCGCCTGCTCGGCCGGCTCCCGCAGCAGCGCGGCGTCGACGCGGGCCTCGACCGGGCCGTCGGCCTTCTTCAGGATGTTGCCGACGCGCTTGTTGGCGGCGGCCAGGGCGGGCGCCTCCGGCAGCGCGGCGAAGGCGCGCACCGCGGCCAGGCGCGCGGCGATGTCGTCGAGGCAGTCCGGGTCCGAGGCCACCACCGACTCGACCTCCTGCGCCGAGAAGCCCTGGTCGCGCAGGGTGCCGCGCAGCCGGTCGTAGGTGAAGGCGCCGAGCTTCTCCAGCGCGGCCAGGCCTTCGGGCGAGGCCGGATCGAAGGCCCGGTCGCCGAGCGCGCCGAAGGCGTCGATCGCCGCGTTGAACAGGTCGGGCAGCGACAGGCGCAGCCGCTTCTCCGACAGGATGCGGATCACGCCCAGCGCATGGCGGCGCAGCGCGAAGGGGTCGCGGTCGCCGGTGGGCAGGTTGCCGATGCCGAACATGCCGACCAGCGTCTCGAGCTTGTCGGCCAGCGCCACCACCAGCCCCGCCTCGCCGCGCGGCAGGTCGTCGCCGGCGAAGCGCGGCTTGTAGTGGTCCTCGATGGCGTCGGCCACCCGCGGATCCAGGCCGTCGTGCAGCGCGTAGTAGCGGCCCATCGTGCCCTGCAGCTCGGGGAACTCGCCGACCATGTCGGTCACCAGGTCGGTCTTGGCCAGCTGCGCGGCCTGGTCGGCCAGCGCCGCCAGCTCCGGGCCGCCGTCCATGCGCGCCGCGATGGCGCGCGCGATGGCGCGCACCCGCTCGATCCGCTCGCCCTGGGTGCCGAGCTTGTTGTGGTAGACCACCTTGCCCAGCGATTCGACGCGCGACGCCAGCGTGCGCTTGCGGTCCTGGTCGAAGAAGAACTTGGCGTCGGCCAGGCGCGGGCGCACCACCCGCTCGTTGCCGCCCACGACCGCGCTCGGGTCCTGCGGCGCGATGTTGCTGACCACCAGGAACCGGTGCGTCAGCCGGCCGTCGGCGTCGAGCAGCGGGAAGTACTTCTGGTTGGCCTTCATCGTGAGGATCAGGCACTCCTGCGGCACGTCGAGGAACTCGCGCTCGAACGCGCAGACCAGCACGTTGGGCCGCTCCACCAGCGCGGTGACCTCGTCGAGCAGCGCGTCGTCCTCGATCGGCTTCACGCCGCCGCCGATGCGTTCGGCCGCGGCCTGGAGCTGGCGCACGATCTCGGCGCGGCGCGCGTCGAAGCCGGCGATGACCGCGCCCTCGTCGCGCAGCTGGTCGGCGTAGCTGTCGGCGTCGCGCAGCACGATGGGGTCGACCGCCGCCTCGAAGCGGTGGCCGTGGGTGCGGTTGCCCGCCACCAGGCCCAGCGCCTCGACCGACAGCAGCACCTCGGTGCCGTGCAGCGCCACCAGGCCGTGCGCCGGGCGCACGAAGCTCACGCTGGTCCAGCCGGGCAGCGCGCAGCGGGATTCGAGCTGGTAGCTCATGACCTTGGGGATCGGCAGCTTGGCGAGGGCCTCGGCCAGGGCCTTCTGCAGGCCGTCCGACAGCGTCGCGCCGCGCACGGTGCTGTCGTGGAACAGGGCCTCGGCCTTGCCGTCCTGCGCCCGCCTGAGGCGGGGCACGGCGGAGGCGTCGGCGCCGAGCGCGGCGAGCTTCTTGAGCAGCGCGGGCGTCGCGTCGCCGCTGGCGTCGAGCCCGACCGAGACCGGCATCAGCTTCTGCGACACGGCCTTGTCGGCGGCCTGCGGGGCCACCTCGGTGATGTGCACCGCCAGCCGGCGCGGCGAGGCGAAGGCGGTGGCGCGCGATGCGGGCGCCAGCAGGCCCTGGGCGCGCAGCTGCGCGGCCAGCACCTCGGCGAAGGCGTCGCCGAGCTTCTTCAGGGCTTTCGGGGGGAGTTCCTCGACGAAGAGTTCGACGAGCAGGTTGGGAGCGGTGGTGGTCATGGTCGGTGCGTCCTCAGGCGGCTGTCGGGGACGCGGCGGGAGCGGCGGGGACGGAAGGCGGCGTGGCGGCGTCCGCCATCTGCGCCACCCAGTCGCGCGGCGCCATCGGGAAGCCCAGGCGGGCGCGGCTGTCGAAGTAGCTCTGGGCGACGCTGCGCGCCAGGTTGCGGATGCGGCCGATGTAGGC
>JAKOND010000178.1 GCA_022702125.1 Burkholderiaceae bacterium | reverse complement strand
GCCTACGGCATGCTGTTCTCCGACCTGCGCTACGACTACGTGCGCTCGGTGTTCCGCAAGCTCAACGACGTGTCCTTCGACGAGATCGAGGACGCCTACAGGAAGATGGAGGACGAGGGCCGCGCCGCGCTGGAGCAGTCGGGCGTGAAGTCCGACGGCGTGGTGATCGAGCGGGCCGCCGACATGCGCTACGTCGGGCAGGAGCACGCGGTCACGGTGGACCTGCCGCTGGCCTTCTTCGCCAGCAGGGACCGCTCGGCGATCAAGCGGCAGTTCGACGAACTGCACAAGGTGCGCTACGGCACCTCCGCGCCCAAGGAGCCGGCCGATCTGGTGAGCCTGCGCGTGACCGTGCTGGGCACCATGAAGAAGCCGCCGAAGCACCGGGTGGCGGAAGGCAACGCACAGCCCGAGGCGGATGCGCGGCGCACGGTCAAGCCGGTCTACTTCCGCGCGGGGGGCTGGGCCGACACGCCGGTCTACAAGCGCGACCTGCTGCGCGCCGGCAACCTGATCTCGGGGCCCGCCCTCATCGAAGAGCACGCCTCCACCACGGTCGTCCAGCCCGGCGACGCGCTGCGCGTGGACGAACTCGGCAATCTGCAAATCGCCATCGGGAGCGACCGGTCATGAGCACCTACACCACCCCCACCGCCGCCATCGCCGATCCCGGCGCGGCGATCGATCCCGTCACCGTCGAGATCATCCGCAACGGCCTGTACGCCGTGACCGAGGAGATGAAGACCAACCTGACCCGGACGGCCTACAACCTCATCATCTACGAGGCGCTGGACTTCACCGTCGGGCTGTTCACCAAGGAAGGCGACACGGTCTCGATCGGCCTCGGCCTGCCGATGTTCATCCGCGGCATGTCCGAGACGGTCAAGGCCAAGATCCGCCACTTCGGCTACGAGAACATCCTGCCCGGCGACATCCTGGTCACCAACGACGCCTACACCACCGGCAGCCACCTCAACCACTTCACCTTCACCATGCCGGTGTTCCACGGGGGCCGGCTCGAAGGCTTCACCTGCTGCATGGCGCACTGGCTGGACGTGGGCGGCACGCTGGGCAACGTCACCACCGACATTTTCAGCGAGGGGATCCAGATCCCCATCGTCAAGTACCAGCGCGAGGGCGTGGTCAACCAGGACCTGATCGACATCATCGCGATGAACGTCCGGCTGGCCGAGCGCGCCCTGGGCGACCTGCGGGCGCAGATCACCGCCATCACGACCGGCGAGCGCCGCTACGTCGAACTGCTGCAGCGCTACGGCGCCGACGCGGTCAACGGGTCGATCCGCCAGATCATGGATTCGTCCGAAGCGGTGGCGCGCAAGAACACGCTGTCGATCCCGGACGGCACCTACGAGGCCGAATCCTTCATGGACGACGACGGCCTGGAGATCGGCAAGCGCATCCCGATCCGCGTCAAGGTGATCGTGCGGGGCGACGAGATGACGGTCGACCTCTCCGACGTCAGCAAGCAGGTGCGCGGCTTCTACAACTCGGGCTTCACCACCGGCATCGCCTGCGCGCAGGTCGCCTACAAGTGCCTGACCACGCCGACCGACTACCCGGTCAACGACGGCAGCTTCCGCCCGCTCAAGGTGGTGATGCCGATGGGCACGGTCGTCAGCGCCGAGCGTCCCTACCCGATGCGGGTCTGGATGACCTTCCCGATGACGGTGATCGACACCATCTTCAAGGCGCTGGCCCCGGCGATCCCCGACCGTTCCATCGCCGGCCACCACGCGGACCTGGTGTTCCCCAACATCCATGGCATTTCGCCGGAGGACGGACGGCTGTTCATCGTCGGCATCGGACCGCTCGGCGGCGGATGGGGCGCCAAGAGCAGGGAAGACGGCGTCTCGGTCACCGTCTGCATCAACGACGGCGACACCCACAACAGCCCGACCGAGCAGCTGGAGGCGAAGTACCCGGTGCTCGTCGAGAAGTACGAGATCCGCAAGGACTCCGCCGGCGCGGGCCGGTACCGCGGCGGACTCGGCGCGGAGATGGTGGTGCAGGCCCTGTCGCCGTTCACGGTGACCACCCGGATCGACCGCGTCCACTGCAAGCCCTGGGGACTGGAGGGCGGTGGCGACGCGATGGGCAACGGCCTGGCGGTGCGGCACAAGGGCGAGTGGAAGACCGACCATGCCAACGCGAAGATCTTCAATGTGCGGCTGGAGCGCGGCGACGCCTACAAGATGCTCTCGGGCGGCGGCGGCGGCTTCGGCGATCCGCTGGACCGGGAGATCGACAAGGTGGCCGAGGACGTCCGCGAGGGCTACGTGAGCGCGGAGGTCGCGCGCGAGGTCTACCGCGTCGCGCTGGACGGGCAGGGCCGGGCGGATGCGGAGGCGACGCAGCGGCTGCGCGCCGCGCCCCGTGCCCCCGCCGCAGAGGCGGCGGCGAGCGAAACCGCCGCCTGGGACGGCCAGTGACGGTGGCGGACACGGTGGCGGACGCCGACGCACTGCTCGCCCGCCGCGCGGAGGCGCTCCAGCGCCTCTGGAGCGACCTGGCGATGCGCCATGTGGCCCTGGGCGGCGCCTGCGGATGCGGCATGGGCGGCATCAGCCTGCGGCTCGAGGACTTCGAGCTCGACATCTTCGACTACCTGCAGGAGGCGGGCCTGCGCTCGGAGGTGCCGGACGTGGTGGCGTTCTTCGGCGCCTGGGGGCCGGCGGATTCCCGGCCCGAACCGGTGCGCCTGCTGCTGGAGCAGCTCGTCTCGGTCGAGACCGGAGCGGCATGCGCCGCCTGGGTGCTGTCGCGGCTGGAGCGCACCCTGCGGTCCTTCGCGAGCCTGCACGGCCCGCAGGCGGAGGACTGACATGGCCGGCCACTTCTCCACGCTGCTGGCGGCGGAGCGCCATGCTGGCGACCGCGTCCCGGTCACCGTGCTGACCGGCTTCCTCGGCAGCGGCAAGACCACGCTGCTCAACCGCCTGCTGCGGCGGCCGGGCCTGCAGGGCACGGTCGTCATCGTCAACGAGTTCGGCGAGATCGGCCTCGACCACGAACTCATCGCGCACACCACCGAAGACACCGTGCTGCTGGCCAACGGCTGCATGTGCTGCGCGGTGCGCGGCGACCTCATCGACGCGCTGGACGGACTCGCCCGGCGCCTGGGCCCGGAGTTGCGGCAGGTGCTGATCGAGACCAGCGGCCTGGCCGACCCCGCGCCGATCCTGCGCGTGCTGATGGGCGATCCGGCGGTGACACGGGTTTTCGTGCTGCGCGGGGTGGCGTGCACCGTCGATGCCGTTCTCGGGCGGTCCACGCTGGACATCTACCCGGAAGCGGCGCGGCAGGCCGCCGTGGCGGACCTGCTGTTGCTGACCAAGACGGACC
>JAKOND010000176.1 GCA_022702125.1 Burkholderiaceae bacterium | reverse complement strand
CTTGGCGGCGCGGCGGGCGGAGGGCCGGGGTGCGGCGGGCGGCGCGGGGGTGTCGGGGGCGATATCGGAAAGGGTGCTCATGGGGCGTCCTGGGTTCGGGAAAATGTCGTGTCCGGCGCGACCGGCGGGGCCGTCGCGTCCGTCGCGTCCGTCGTATCGGTCGTATCGGTCGTGCGCACGGCCACCGGCCCGTCGCCGAAGGTCAGCGCCAGCACCGGTTGCGCGGCGGCCGCGCGGGCGCTGGTGACGGTGCGGCCGTCGGGCGTGCGCACCAGCGCGAAGCCCCGGCCCAGGGTCTTCTCCGGCCCCTGGCCGGCGATCTCGCGGACCAGGGATTCGGCACCGCGCCGCGCGTCGTCCAGGGCCTGCCGGGCGCCGTCGCCCACGCCCCGCAGCAGGCCGTCGAGGCCGCGCCGGCTGGCGCGCGCATCGCGCCCCGCCTGGTCCATCACCGTCGCCTGCGCCGTCCGCACCGCGCCCCGGGCGTGCGCCACGGTGGCGCGCGCCCGGGCCTGGACCCGCTCCCAGTGCATCGCCGCGTCCTGCCGCGCCACGGCCAGCTGCCGGGCGGCGCCGTGGCGGACGGCCTGCGCGTCCTGTTCCGCGGCCTGGCGCGCCCGGTGCACCGTCTGCAGCGCCGCCAGCCGCACGTCGCCCCAGGCGGCGGACGCGTCCTGCCGCGCGGCGGCCAGCCCGGACCGGGCGCCGGACTCGACCCGGGCCCGGTCGCGCTCGATGCGGGCGCGCGCGTCCTGCAGGCCGCGCCGGGCCTGGTCCGCCACCGCGTCGAAGGCGGCGCGGGCCTCGCGCGCGCGGCGCACGATGTGCTGCTCGATGCCGGCGACGACCTTGCTCGGCGTGTCGAAGCGGGCGTGCGCCACCTCGTCGAGGATGCTGCGGTCGCGCTCGTGGCCGATGCCGGTCAGCACCGGCACCTCCAGCAGGCAGACGCCGCGCGCCAGCTCCAGGTCGTCGAGCCAGGCCAGGTCGTTGACCGCGCCGCCGCCGCGGATCAGCGCGACCGCGTCGAAGGGCTCCGGCCCCTTGTCGCGGGCCAGCGCCGCGCGCAGGGCCGCGAGCACCTCGCGCGCCGCGCCCTCGCCCTGGAAGCGGCTGGTGGCGTAGGCGAAGCGGCAGATGCCGAAGCGTTCCAGCCGGTCGGCCTCGCGCCGGAAATCGCCGAGCCCCGCCCCGCCCTCGGGCGCCACCACCAGCACCCGGCGGTAGTCCCAGGGCGCGGGCAGCCGGCGGTTGCGGTCCTGGACGCCTTCGGCCTGCAGCTGCCGGCGGATGTCGCGCCGCCGCGCCTCCAGGTCGCCGAGGGTGAAGGCCGGATCGATCGCATCGACCTCCAGGCTGAAGCCGTACTGCGGCTTGAACACCGGCCGCGCCCGCACCAGCAGCTTGATGCCCGCGCCGATGGTGGCGCCGGTCGCCTGCTCGAAGGGCGGCAGGATGCGCGCCGCGGTGCCGGCCCAGATGGCCGCCTGCGCCTTGGCCAGCACCCGGCCGGCCGCGTCGCGCTCGGACACCTCCAGGAAGACATGGCCGTTGCGCAGGCTGGCCTGCAGCACCTCGACCGTGGTCCAGACGCCGCTGCCGAAACGCTCCGCGACCACCGACGCGACGCCGCCGAGCAGCTGCGACAGCGACACGCCCTGCGCCGGCGCGCCCGCCAAGCCGGCGGCGTCCCGCAGCGCCAGCGGTGCCGGCACGCCGGCGGCATCGCCCGCCGGCGGCACGGCATCCTGCGCGCCGAGGAAGGCGGCCACCGTCTGGGTGCCGGAGCGCCAGGCCGCGAAGGGCGTCGGGTCCAGCCCGTCGGGCACGTACCAGCGCCGCGCGGCACCGTCCCAGCGGGCGCCGAGCGCCTTGGCGTCGTCCTTCTGGCGGAACGGCACATCGAGGTAGTGGAGAGGCATGCCCCGGATTTTCGGGGATACGGCCCAGGGCCGTCGGGCCGGCGGCGGGCCCGGCGAACCGGCACGGGCATTCGCCCGGGGACCGCGGGAGGCCGCGGCGCGGACAGGCCGGGGGCGCGGAGGCCGTCGTGGAAAAAATGCCTGGCTGGTCGACAGACGATTGGCTGGCAAAAACGACCCGGGGACTGGAGAGTCCCGGAGTCGCCCCACGATGAAACCTGCGATTCGGAAATCGGACGCGATCATAGCACCGCCGAAAATGATTCTCAATCACCTCGAATTCCCAGGATTTTTCCATGCCGTTCCCGGACGAAGGCCGCGTTTTGCAAGGGCGGCGTCCCACACGGAGCCGCCGCTTGCGCGCACTTTTCCGGCCCGGGGCCTCCGACACATTCGGTTCCACCCCCTCGCAACCCCAGGAAAAAAGAATGTTCGCCCACAACAAGCGCCTCCAGTACACGGTCCGCGTCAGCGAAACCAACCCCGGCCTCGCCAACCTGATGCTCGAGCAGTTCGGCGGCCCGCAGGGCGAGCTGGCCGCGGCCATGCGCTATTTCCTGCAGGGCATTTCGGAAGAGGACCCGGGCCGCAAGGACATGCTGCTCGACATCGCCACCGAGGAACTGAGCCACCTGGAAGTCATCGGCACCATCGTGGCCATGCTCAACCGCGGCGCCAAGGGCCGCCTCGCCGAGGGCGTCGATACGGAAGCGGAGATGTACCGGCGCATCACCGGCGCCGGCAACGACAGCCACCTCACCCAGATCCTCTACGGCGGCGGACCGGCGCTCGTCAACAGCGCCGGCGTGCCCTGGACGGCCGCGTACATCGACACCATCGGCGAGCCGACGGCCGACCTGCGCTCCAACATCGCCGCCGAATCCCGCGCCAAGATCGTCTACGAGCGGCTGATCCACTGCACCGACGATCCCGGCGTCAAGGACGCCCTCACCTTCCTGATGACCCGCGAGATCGCCCACCAGAAATCCTTCGAGAAGGCCCTGTACTCGATCGAAGGCAACTTCCCGGCCGGCAAGCTGCCCGGCGACCCGCGCTTCACCAGCGTCTACTTCGACCTGTCGCAGGGCGACGTCGCGCCGGCACCGGGCCCGTGGAACGCCCCCGAGCACTTCGAGGTCGTGTCCGGCATGGAGCAGGCCCTGGCGGTCGACGGCGGCACCGGCCTGCCCACCAGCGGCCTGACCCCCGAAGAGGCGGACCTCGTCACCGCGATGGCCCTGCGCACCGCGTCCGACCCGGACGCCGATCCGACCACCGGCGCCGAGTTGGGCGCGCGGGATCCGTCGCAGGTCTCCGATCCCGGCATCTCCAGGGCCATGTGATCCGCGCGGGTCTGCTGCCGGATGGTTTCGGACGACGGACCGTCCGCCCCCATCCGGCGCGGTCCTGGTGCGGCCGAACGCAGCGCGCACCGAAATCGGCGGTGGATGCGCGGCCCGGCCGGTCGTCGTTCGACACCGGCCATTCCTCGCGGCTCTGGCAGCTTTCCTTTCGCAAGGTCCGGGCAGGGCGGCGCCATGACCGGATGGGCGCCGTGGCTCCCGCCCCAGCATGCCTGCCCGCCGAGGGGCACGGCCTCGAACATCTGCGGCGCGCAGGCCGATGCCGGCAGGGCATCGGCCGACGGGTCGGAGGAGCCGAACAGCCGCATCGCGCCGATGCGGACATCGGCGGCGTTCGCATGGAGCGCCACCGCGCCGGGCTGCCGCAGCAGGACGATGTCCGCGGCCTTCCGCCGGAGCAGCGCCAGGTTCGGGGTGATTTTCCCGGACGAATCGGGCGGGGTATTTCCATATGCATCGACAGGTCGCGGGTCGGATTAACCCGAACTGCAGCCGGCGGATTTCCATAGCGCGCGGCATTTCGCCGGCCCGTGCGTATCCGCTTTCCCAAGGCATTCACCTACATGCACCGCCGAGAGGCTCCTTACGGCCTGGCCGGTGAATATGCGCCCCACTGGCCGCAGCGATGCGCCGAAGCCGCGCGCGCACCCCATCGCCGGCGCAATCGCCGGCCGCATCCCTCCCCCCCACCCTGCTTCCCAAAGGAAAACCCATGCTGGCGATGAACTACCGGGGCCCATACCGGGTCCGGGCCGCCCACAAGGCGGAGCCCGAGATCGAGCATCCGAACGATGCGATCGTGCGCGTGACGCGGGCCTGCATCTGCGGCTCCGACCTGCACCTCTACCACGGGCTGATTCCCGACACCCGCATCGGCACCACCTTCGGCCACGAGTTCACCGGCATCGTCGAGGAGGTCGGGCCGTCGGTGCGCAACCTGAAGAAGGGCGACCGGGTGCTGGTGCCGTTCAACATCTTCTGCGGCACCTGCTTCTTCTGCCGCCGCGAGCTGTTCAGCAACTGCCACAACACCAACCCCGAGGCCACGGCCGTCGGCGCGATCTTCGGCTACTCGCACACCAGCGGCGGCTACGACGGCGGCCAGGCGGAATTCGTGCGGGTGCCCTTCGCCGACATCGGCCCGACGCTGCTGCCGGCCGACATGGACGAAGACGACGCGGTGCTGCTGACCGACGCCTTCCCCACCGGCTACCAGGCCGCCGAGATGGGCGGCATCCAGGAGGGCGACACGGTCGTGGTCTTCGGCGCCGGGCCGGTCGGCATCTTCGCGGCGAAATCGGCCTGGCTGCTGGGCGCGGGCCGGGTCATCGTGGTGGACCACGTGGAATACCGGCTCGATTTCGTGCGCGATTTCGCCCAGTGCGAGACGGTCGACTTCAAGTCGGTGGGCGACATGGCGATGCACCTCAAGAAAATGACCGGCGGGCTCGGGCCCGACATCTGCATCGACTGCGTCGGCGCCGAGGCGGCCGGCAACTTCGCGCAGACCCTGACCGGGGTGAAGCTCAAGCTGCAGGGCGGGGCCGCCACCGCGCTGCACTGGGCCATCAACGCGGTGCGCAAGGGCGGCACCGTCTCGGTGGTGGGGGTGTACGGGCCGACGTTCAGCGCCGTGCCCTTCGGCAACGCGGTCAACAAGGGCCTGACGCTGCGCATGAACCAGGCATCGGTCAAGCGGCACCTGCCGCGCCTGATCGAGCACATCCAGGCCGGCCGCATCGCGCCGCGCAAGGTCATCACCCATCGCTTCGCGCTGGAGGACGTGGCCGACGCGTACCACATCTTCTCCAGCAAGCTGGACCACTGCATCAAGCCGGTGCTGCTGCCGGCCGGCGCCTGACCCTTCTCCGGAAAGCGAGCCTCCCATGGAAACCCCCGAACGCTTCGCCCACATCCCCGGATGGGGCGCCGACCTCGACCCCGCCGACCGCCCGGCCTACCCCAAGGAACGCATCCCGGCGCGCCTGCCGGGCCTGCACTGGGACAAGGCCCCGCAGCAGCCGGAAACGGTCCGGGTGCTGCGCTCGACCGAGCGCGACGGCCAGCTCACGCCGGTGTTCGGCAGCACCCTGCCGCCGCGCGGCGCGAGCGGCGTCCTGCGCGAGGCCGCGTTCAAGTACAGCGAGAACGACCTGCGCCACTGGCTGATCCTGCTGGCGGCCGACCGGACCGACATGGTCGAGGGCCTGGTGGACGACCTGCTGCACGGCCACGTGCCCAACATCCTCGGCGAGATGGGCATCCGCGCGGCCTGGAAGCACGACCGCGCCGGCGTGGTGCGCAAGGCGGCGGTCGCCGCGGCGATCGCCGCCGCGCTGATCGTCCTGGCCCGGCGGCGCCGGACCCGCTGAACGCACGAGTTTTCCTGTTCGCGAAGCGCGCGGAAGGGCCGATCCCCCTTCGGAAAAACGTGCGGCGGCCTGGGCCGGCCGTTCCTTTTCCGCATTTTCATCGGACCTGGAAATATTTCCGGTATTTGCCGCTTATTTCAAAAATGCGGCAATAACGGGATAAATTTCATCCTGAATGCCGCATGAACACATGGAAAGCAGATGGAATGGATATTGCCCTGAAGCTGCCTTGTCCACCGAACGTCCTGGCGTTTCCGCTTCAAGGTCATCGATATGCCATTGGCGTACTTCTGCATCCATTCGAAAGAAATCCGGAAAAGAAAACCCCTGCCGCAGATAATCGGCGAACCCGATATCGGCGACCTGCGGTCCTTCCTGCTGGACGCGGCCTGGAGCCGGCGCCTCAGCGACCCGCCGGCTCCCTGGAACGACCTCAAGCTACGGGCCGTGCAGCACGGCCGGGGCTTGCTGGCCACCGTGTTCGACCGGTCCGCCGAGCCCTTGCTGGGCTTCGCGGTCTCGATGCACTCGTCCCACGGACGTCCGCTGTGGCGCACCCTGACCGCGCTCCAGCAGTGCTTCGGCACGCTGGAACAGACCGCCCCGCCCGACCGGCAATGGTGCGCCTGGGCCTGGCACGGCGGCCGTGCGGTCGTGGACCACGAGAGCGCCCTGTCGGAACGCTTCGTCTGCGCGGCGTCCGAGGCCTGGGTGCTGCGCAAGGGCGGGAGTAGCCTGGCCCGGGCAGCGCCCGGCATCGCCCCGGCGGCAGCCTTCCGTCCCGCCGCCGATCCGGTGCGCGCGCGGACCGGCGAAGCGCGGGCGGCGCGGCCCGGCTAGCCGGACCGGCACGCCGCCCGGACACGCGGACGTCGGCACGCACCCACCACAAGGATTCCCCCGTGTCCCACCTTCCCACCGCGCTTCCGGACGGCGCGATCCATGCCCTGCGCACGCCGCTGGCCGCGCTGCAGTCGGCGATCGACGTGTTCGCCCTGCCGCCCGGCGCGCAGATGCGTGCCGAGGCCGAGGACATCGCCCGCCGCCAGGTGCGGCGCCTGACCGAACTGGTGGCCGAGCTCGACGGCTTTCACCGCCTGCAGCAGATGGCCGGCGGCGGGCCCGGTTGCGCGCCCGTCGCCCTGCGACTCGCGCCGATGCTGGCGCAGGCCTGGACGCAGGTCGGCCCGCGCCCGGAGGATGCCGGGTCGGCACCGCCGGCGGTGCCGCCGTCGCTGCGGGTGACCGCTCTGCCGGAGGCCTTGCAGCCGGCGCTGGCGGCGCTGCTGCGCCATGCGGTGCGGCACGGCCTGCGGCTGGAAGCCGATGTCCGCGACGGGCGGATACGCCTGCGCGCGGGCCCGCCCGGGCCGCAGGGACCGCAGGATCCGCAGGCAGGCGCCCGGCCGCTGGAAGGCGGCCTGGAACTGCTGCGCCGCGTCGCGCGGGCCTCGGACGGCAGCCTGCGCCTGGATCCGTCCGATCCGGACGGCGGCTTCTGCCTGGAACTGCCGCTCGCGCCGGACGGGTCCGGCATCGCGCGGAAGGCGGGTTAGGACCATGCCGCAAGAACTCCATGCCCTGGTCGTCGAGGACGACGCGGATTCCGCGCGGATGCTCTCGGCGCTGGTGTCGAGCAACGGCTACACCGCCTCCACCGTGGCCTGCCTGCAGGACGCGCGGCGCGTGATCGCGACGCGCCGGCCCGACGTGGTCCTGCTGGACCTGTTCCTGCCCGACGGCAACGGCATGGCGCTGCTCGACGATACCCACCTGCTGGCCGACACCGTGGTGGTGCTGATGACCGGCCACGGCAGCATGGCGAGTTCCATCGACGCCCTGCGGCGCGGTGCCGCGGACTACCTGGTCAAGCCGGTGGACCATGCCCGGCTGCGGGACGTGCTGCAGCGCCGCATGCCCCCGGCGGCGCGGCGGCTGCAGCATCCGGCCGCCGACATGGTGGGCACCAGCCTCGCCATGCAGCAGGTGCGCGCGGAGATCGACCGGGTCGCCGCGTCCAACGCGCCGGTCCTGCTGTACGGCGAAAGCGGCACCGGCAAGGAACTCGCGGCGCGCGGCATCCACGACCGGAGCCGGCGCGCCGGCCTGCCCTTCGTGCCGGTCAACTGCGGCGCCTTCCCGACGGCGCTCGTCGAGAGCCTGCTGTTCGGCCACGAACGCGGCAGCTTCACCGGCGCGGACCGGCCCCACGCCGGGCTCTTCGAGCAGGCGGACGGCGGCACGCTGTTCCTGGACGAATTCACCGAACTGCCCGCCGAGGTGCAGGTCAAGCTGCTGCGCGTGCTGGAGGACGGCCGCTACCGCCGGCTCGGATCGACCCGGGAACGGCATGGCGATGTCCGCATCGTCGCCGCCACCAACCGGCACCCGGTCGACGCGGTGGCTTCGGGCAAGCTGCTGCAGGACCTGTACTGGCGCGTCGCCGTCTACGAGATCGGCCTGCCGCCGCTGCGGGAACGGGCGTCGGACATCCCGGCGCTCGCCCGGCACCTGGCCTCCGAGGTGTCCCTGCACGAGGGCCGCACCAAACGGCTGTCGCCGGGGGCGGTGGCGGAACTCGCCGGCCGGCGCTGGGCGGGCAACGTCCGCGAACTGCGCAACGCCGTCTACCGCGCCTGGATCGCGAGCCCGGGCGACATGATCGAGGCCGGCAGCCTGCCGGCACCGCACGCCTGGCCCGGTGCCGCCGCCCCGGCCCCGGCGGCCGCCGCCCCGGCCGCCCACCTGTCCCTGGCCGAGATCGAGCGCCAGCATGTGCTCGCCACCTGGGAACGCTGCAACCGCAACCGCGAGCAGACCGCCGCGCAACTGGGCATCAGCACCAAGTCGCTCTACAACCGGCTGCGCTCCTACCGGTCCTGAGGCGACGGGGATGCCGCGCGCCCGGCATGCGCGCGGCGCAGCAGCTCCCGCAGGAGGCCGGCATCGGCGGGCTTGACGAGGTGGTGGTCGATGCCGGCCGCCTCCGACCGGTACCGGTGCTGCGCGCGGCCCCAGCCGCTGACCGCGACGAGCACGATGCCGGCATGGCCCGGCGACGCGCGCACGCGGCGGGCCAGCTCGTAGCCGTCCATGCCGGGCATGCCCAGGTCCAGCACCACCGCATCGGGTCGGCACTCCTCCAGCGCGCGCAGCGCCGATGCCCCGTCGTGCACCACCCGGACCCGGGCGCCCCATGCCCGCAGCAGCATGGCCAGGCCGTCGGCGGCGTCGTGGTTGTCGTCGACCAGCAATACCGTGCCGAGCACCGCGCCCGGGCCGGCGCTCCCGGCGAAAGGCGCGCCGCGGTCGTCCATCTCGCCGCCGTGGAGGGAGAACGGGGATTCTGGATTCACGGTTCGCATGGCTGGGAAACCCCGGTTGCGGCTGTCGCCGCTGCGACCCTCTGGCCCGGACAACAAAAAAGCCCTTGCGTGGCATCACGAAAGGGCTTTGGAATCCACGACGCTTCGTGGATGGAATATGGTGGCCTGGGACGGGATCGAACCATCGACACGCGGATTTTCAATCCGCTGCTCTACCAACTGAGCTACCGGGCCGGAGCCTTGAAGTATAGCACTGAATCACCGGATCACAGCGCGTTTCGCTTGCCCCGGCCCAGATCCACGCCCAGCTGACGCAGCTTGCGGTAGAGGTGGGTGCGCTCCAGGCCGGTCTTCTCGGCGACGCGGGTCATCGAGCCGCCCTCCTGCGCGAGGTGGAACTCGAAGTAGGCTTTCTCGAAACCGTCGCGCGCCTCGCGCAGCGGCCGGTCCAGCTCGAAGCTCTGGCAGGTGGAAGGGGCCGCCGATGCCAGCGGCACCGCATGGGCGCCGTGCCCCGCCTCGTGCGGCGCCGCGCCGGCCGCATGCAGGGACGCGTCCGCGAGATGGTGGATTCCCGCGAGGGCCGGAACCGCCGCCGGGACGGTGCCCGCGGGCGCGGCCCCGCTGTCGGACAGCCGCCGGCCCGCGCCCCGGATCAGCCCCTGCTCGACCGCCTTGAGCAGCTTCTGGAGCGTGATGGGTTTCTCGAGGAAGGCCTGGGCGCCGATGCGGGTCGCCTCGACCGCGGTGTCGATGGTGGCGTGGCCGCTCATCATGATCACCGGCATGGTCAGCAGGCCGCCGGTGGCCCATTCCTTGAGCAGCGAGACGCCGTCGGTATCGGGCATCCAGATGTCGAGCAGCACCAGATCGAAGGCACCGGCCGCGCGCGCGGTGCGCGCCTGGGCCGCGTTCTCGGCGAGTTCCACGTTGTGGCCTTCGTCGTTGAGGATTTCCGAGAGCAGATCGCGGATCCCCAGTTCGTCGTCGACCACCAGAATGTTTGCCATGATTGAAGCGCTGTTGTGCCTGTGGGAATGCGTGGGTGGGAGGTGCTGCGTGCGGGAGGAAGGAAGTGCCGGGGCTGCGCGAGGAAGCGTTCAGGTCGCCCCCGCCGGACCGAGGGGCAATGATAGCGACACTTGGGCGCCCAGCGTGTGCTCGCCCTCGACGCGGTTGGCGATATCGATCCGCGCGCCGTGCTCGTCGGCGATCTTGCGCACCACCGCCAGTCCCAGCCCGGTCCCCCGCACCTTGGTCGTGACATAGGGCTCGAAGGCGCGCTTGAGGATGTGTTCGGGAAAGCCGGTGCCGCTGTCGAGGATGGACAGCCGCACCCGGTGCGCGGTCTGGCTGCGGTGGGTGCGCACCACGACCGGCGGCACCGGGCTGCCGGCAGGCTGCTGGGCCTGGGCCGCCTCGGTGGCGTCCTGGGCGTTCTGCACCAGGTTGTGCACCACCTGGCGCAATTGCTGCGCGTCGCCGAGCACCGGCGGGCAGAGCGGGTCCAGCTCGCCCACGACCGGCACCGGGGCGTTCTCGTACAGGTGCAGCACGTCGGCCACCAGCGCGTTGAGATCGACCGGCCGCAGCTCGGCCGCGGGCAGCCGCGCGTAGTCGCGGAATTCGTTGACCAGCCGCTTCATCGCATCGACCTGGTCGACGATGGTGCGCACCGACTTGCGCAGCACCGCCTGCTCGGGCTCGGCGAGCTTGCCGTCGAGCTTCATCTCGAGCCGCTCGGCCGACAGCTGGATCGGCGTGAGCGGATTCTTGATCTCGTGGGCCAGGCGCCGCGCCACCTCGCCGCAGGCCTGGGCGCGCTGGGCCGAGACGATCTCGGAGATATCGTCGAAGACCAGCAGCCGCAGCGCGCCGGGCAGCTCGGCCCCGCGGGCGATCAGCGTGGTGGTGCCGGTGGTGCCCTGCTGCGGGCCGGCCTGGGGGCCGCTGCCGTGCAGGGAGAAGGACTGCTGCCAGTGGTCGAGCCCGTGCTGGCCCCGCTCGCTCAGGAAGCTGGCGAACTCGGCCTGCACCTGCGCGGCGAAGTCGGCCAGGCCCTCGACCTCGCCGAGCGGCCGGCCCTCGAAGGCCGCGAGCGGCGCGCGCAGGATGCGGGTGGCGCCCGGGTTGGAGGAATGCACCACCCCGTCGGCGTCGAGCACCAGCACGCCGGCGGTCAGGTTGTCGAGGATGGTCTGCAGGTTGGCGCGCGCGGTGTCGAGCTGGGCCATGCTCTTCTCGACCGCGCCCCGGGCGTCGGCCAGCTGCTGCGTCATGTCGGCGAAGGACCGGGTCAGGCCGTCGAGCTCGTCCTTGCCGCCGAGCGCGGCCTTGGGGCTCAGGTCGCCGGCGGCCACCGCGCGCACGCCGGCGGCCAGCAGCAGCAACGGCCGCGCCAGCTGGTTGCCCAGCAGCACCGCCAGCAGCAGCGCGCCGAACACCGCGAGGAACAGGCTCAGCGTCAGGGTGCCGATGTACATGCGCCGCAGCCCGCCGCGGGCCAGCGCCCGCTCCTGGTATTCGCGGTTGGCCTCCTGCACCGCGATGGCGCTGGCGACCAGCGCCGGCGGCAGCAGCTGGACCACCTGCAGGTAGCGGTTCTCGGTGGCGAGGTCGAGCCGGCTGGTGGTCACCAGCGCCAGGGCGCGGATGCGGGCGGGGGCGGGGCCGGCCTGGGCCGGGTCGGCCGGCGCGGCGGTATCCTCCTCCAGGCCCTCGATCTGCGCCAGGCTGCGCTGGCTGCGCACCGTGCGCAGCAGCTGGGTGCCGG
>JAKOND010000163.1 GCA_022702125.1 Burkholderiaceae bacterium | reverse complement strand
AGGACGCCGTGCCCGCCGACCGCGACGGCCTGCTGCCCGCGCTCGGCTACGACCCGGTCGGACTCGACGCCCTGTCGGCCCGCACCGGCCTGGACGCGGCCGCGCTGCAGGTGCGGCTGCTCGAACTTGAGCTCGACGGCCACGTGGCGCGCCTGCCGGGCGGCCTGTTCCAGCGCGTCGGCAGCGCCTAGGCATGAAAAAACCGGGCGCGCGGCCCGGTTTCGTCGGTGGGGTCGCGGCCGGACAGCCGCGGCGGGGTCAGACCACCGCGCCCGAGTTCGGGTCGCCGGCCTCGCCGTCCTTCTTGGTCGGGGACTTGACCAGGTCCTCGCGCTTGACGCCCAGCCACATCGCGATCGAGGCGGCCACGAAGCACGACGAGTAGATGCCGAACAGGATGCCGATGGTCAGCGCCAGCGAGAAGTAGTGCAGCGTCTGGCCGCCGAAGAAGAACATCGACAGCACCATGATCTCGGTCGAGCCGTGGGTGATGATGGTGCGGCTGATGGTGGAGGTGATCGCGTGGTCGATCACCTGCTCGGTGCCGAGCTTGCGGTGGCGGCGGAAGGTCTCGCGCACCCGGTCGAAGATCACCACCGACTCGTTGACCGAGTAGCCCAGCACCGCCAGCACCGCCGCCAGCACCGCCAGCGAGAACTCCCACTGGAAGAAGGCGAAGAAGCCCAGGATGATGACCACGTCGTGCAGGTTGGCGATCACGGTGGCGACCGCGAACTTCCACTCGAAGCGGAAGGCCAGGTAGACCATGATGCCGACCACCACCATGGCGAGGGCCTTCAGGCCGTCGGCGGCGAGTTCCTCGCCGACCTGCGGGCCGACGAATTCCACCCGGCGCAGCGCGGTGTCGGGCGCCTGCGCCTTGAGCGCGGCCATGACCCGCTCGCTCTGCTGGGCGGAGCTGACGCCCTTCTGCGCCGGCAGGCGGATCATCACGTCGCGCGCGGTGCCGAAGTTCTGGATCTGCACGTCCTGGTAGCCCAGGCCGGCGACGGTGCCGCGCACCCGCTCCAGGTCGGCCGGCTGCGAGTAGGCGACCTCCATGACGGTGCCGCCGGTGAACTCCACCGACAGGTGCAGCCCGCGCGAGAACAGGAAGAAGACGGCGGCGGCGAAGGTGAGGAAGGAGATCGCGTTCAGGATCAGCGCATGGCGCATGAACGGGATGTCGCGGCGGATGCGGAAGAATTCCATGGCGTGGGCCCTGACGTGTTACTTGGCGGCCGGCAGGGTGCCGCCGGGCGCGCTGGGGGTTTCCGGACGCCAGACGGTGCCGATGGAGACCGACTTGAGCTTCTTCTTGCGGCCGTACCAGAGGTTGACCAGCCCGCGCGAGAAGAACACCGCCGAGAACATGCTGGTCAGGATGCCGATGCAGTGCACCACCGCGAAGCCGCGCACCGGGCCCGAGCCGAAGGCCAGCAGCGCCAGGCCCGCGATCAGGGTGGTGACGTTGGAGTCGAGGATGGTCGCCCAGGCGCGCTCGTAGCCGGCGTGGATCGCCGCCTGCGGCGCCGCGCCGTTGCGCAGTTCCTCGCGGATGCGCTCGTTGATCAGCACGTTCGAGTCGATCGCCACGCCGAGGGCCAGCGCCATGGCGGCGATGCCGGGCAGCGTCAGGGTCGCCTGCAGCATCGACAGGATGGCCACCAGCATCAGCACGTTGACCGCCAGCGCGATGCTGGAGAACACGCCGAAGAGCGCGTAGTACACGCACATGAAGGCCGCGATGGCCGCGAGGCCCCAGGCCACGCTGTGGAAGCCGCGCGAGATGTTCTCGGCGCCCAGGCTCGGGCCGATGGTGCGCTCCTCGATGATCTCCATCGGGGCGGCCAGCGAGCCGGCGCGCAGCAGCAGCGCGGTGTCGTTGGCCTCGACGGTAGTCATCCGGCCGGAGATCTGCACCCGGCCGCCAGAGATCTCGCTGCGGATCACCGGCGCGGTCACCACCTCGCCCTTGCCCTTCTCGAAGAGCACGATGGCCATGCGCTTGCCGACGTTCTCGCGGGTCACGTCGCGGAAGATGCGCGCGCCCTTGGCATCGAGCGTGAGGTTGACGGTCGGCTCCTGGGTCTGGCTGTCGAAGCCGGGCTGGGCGTCGGTCAGGTTCTCGCCGGTCAGCACGACCTGCTTCTTGACCACGATCGGCTGGCCGCTGCGCTCCGGGTAGCGCTCCGAGCCGAAGGGCACGTTGCCGCGGCCGGCCTCGGCGGCGCGGGCGTCGGAGCTCTCGTCGACCATGCGCACCTCCAGCGTGGCGGTGCGGCCGAGGATGTCCTTGGCCTTGGCGGTGTCCTGCACGCCCGGCAACTGCACCACGATGCGGTCCAGGCCCTGCTGCTGGATCACCGGCTCGGCCACGCCCAGCTCGTTGATCCGGTTGTGCAGCGTGGTGATGTTCTGCTTGAGCGCCAGGTCCTGCACGCGGCGCACCGCTTCCGGACGGATCGAGGCGGTGACCTTGAACTCGCCGCCGTTCGGGGCGACCGCGGACTGCAGGTCGGCGAACTGGTCGGAGAGGGCGTTGCGCACCGCGTCGGCGGTGGCCTGGTCGCGGGCCTGGATCTCGATGGTCTGGCCGTTGCGGGCGATGCCGCTGTGGCGCACGTTCTTGTCGCGCAGCACGCTGCGCAGGTCGCCGGCGAGCGATTCGGCCCGCTTGTCGAGCGCGGCGGCCATGTCCACCTGCAGCATGAAGTGCACCCCGCCGCGCAGGTCGAGGCCGAGGTACATCGGCGCGGCGCCCAGCTTCGTCAGCCAGGCCGGCGAGCGCGACAGCAGGTTGAGCGCGACCACGTAGGACGGGTCGGCCGCGTCGGGGATCAGGGCGCGCTCGATGGCGTCCTTGGCCTTGAGCTGCGCGTCGGGCGTGGCGAAGCGCGCGCGGACCGACGCGCCGTCGAGCGAGATCGCCTCGGGCGGCGCGCCGGCCGCCTGCAGCGCCTGCTCGACGCGGGCCAGCGTGTCGGCATCGACCCGGGCGGTGGCCTTGGCGGCGGAGACCTGCACCGCAGGCGCCTCGCCGAAGAAATTGGGCAGGGTGAAGAGGGTGCCCACCAGCAGCGCGATCACCAGGATCGCGTATTTCCAGACCGGGTAACGGTTCATGATCGCGCTTCGACTTCCAGCTTCGTGTCCGGCAGGCCTGGGAGGCCGGGGCCTGCGGTCCGGCGGGCGCCCTCCGACGGGGCGCCGGCAGGGTTGACCGACGGTTTACTTGAGCAGCGAGCCCTTGGGCAGCACCTGCGCGATGGCGGTGCGCTGCAGCTGCACCTCGACGTTCGGAGCGATCTCCAGGCCGATGGTTCCCTCGCCCAGGCGGGTGACGCGGCCGACGATGCCGCCGGCGGTCGCGACCTCGTCGCCCTTGGCGATGGCCTCGACCATGGCGCGGTGCTCCTTCTGGCGCTTCATCTGCGGGCGGATCATGATGAAGTACAGCACCACGAACATCAGCACCAGCGGCAGCATGCCGGTCAGGGACGACATCAGGCCGCCGGCGGGGGCGGCGGCGGGGGCGGTCTGGGCGAAGGCGGAGGAAATAAACACGGTGGGCGTCTCCAGGACGGATGCGGTGGTGGGGAGGGGCGTGCCGCCGGGCGGCGGACGCCGCGCCGGGCGGGGATGCGGCCCGGGACGGCCCGGGCGCCTGCGCGGGCGACTGCGGATTGTATGCGGCGGCCCGCGCCGCGCCGGGGCCAAACCCGGCCGCGCCGCACGTGTTTGCCGGCGGCCGGATCGGTGACATTCCGCAGCCGGCGCGGCGGCGGATGCGCGGACAATGAACGCATGCCCCCGATGCCGCCGCAGCCCGCCACCGATCCCGCCCTCCCCGATCCGACGCAGGCCCCGCCGCCGGGCAGCCGCGGTACCCCGCACCGGCGCGGCGGCCCGGCGGCGCTGGAGCCGCTGAAGCTGCCGGTCTTCCGCATGCTGTGGCTGACCTGGGTGGCGGCCAACACCTGCATGTGGATGAACGACGTGGCGAGCGCCTGGATGATGACCTCGCTGACCACCTCGCCGGTGATGGTGGCGCTGGTGCAGTCGGCCTCGACCCTGCCGGTCTTCCTGCTCGGCCTGCCCAGCGGCGCGCTGGCCGACATCCTGGACCGGCGGCGCTATTTCATGATCACCCAGCTGTGGGTGGGCGCGGTGGCGCTGGTGATCTGCACCATCGTGCTGCTGGGCTGGATGACCGCGCCGCTGCTGCTGGCCCTGACCTTCTGCAACGGCATCGGCCTGGCGATGCGCTGGCCAGTGTTCGCCGCCATCGTGCCCGAGCTGGTGCCGCGCGCGCAGCTGCCGGCGGCCATGGGCCTCAACGGCATCGCGATGAACGCCTCGCGCATCGTCGGCCCGCTGGTGGCCGGCGCGGTGATCGCCAGCGTCGGCAGCCACTGGGTGTTCGTGCTCAACGCGGCGCTGTCGCTGGGCGCGGCGGCGGTCATCTGGCGCTGGCGCCGGGTGCACGTGCCGAGCCCGCTCGGCCGCGAGCGCCTGGGCAGCGCGATGCGGGTCGGCGCGCAGTTCGTGCGCCAGTCGCCGCGCATGCGGGCGGTGCTGGTGCGCATCGCGGTCTTTTTCGTGCACGCGACCGCGCTGCTGGCGCTGCTGCCGCTGATCGCGCGGGCGCTGCCGGGCGGCGGCGCCGGCACCTTCACCCTGCTGCTGGCCTCGATGGGCGCGGGCGCGATCGTCGGCGCGCTGCTGCTGCCGCGCCTGCGCCAGCACCTGCCGCGCGACCGGCTGGTGCGGCTCGGCACCACGGTGGTGTCGGTGGCGACGGCGGCGGTGGCCTTCGCGCCCAACGTCTACATCGCGGTGCCGGCGATGGCCCTCGGCGGCCTGGCGTGGCTGGCGACGGCCAATTCGCTGACCACCTCGGCCCAGCTGGCCCTGCCCGACTGGGTGCGGGCGCGCGGCATGTCGATCTACCAGATGGCGCTGATGGGCGCGACGGCCATCGGCGCGGCGCTGTGGGGCCAGGTGGCGGCCCTGACCTCGCTGCACATCAGCCTGGGCACCGCGGCGGTGACCGGCGCGCTGGTGATGCACGCGGTGCAGCGCTTCATGCCCGACCGCAGCCTGGAGGAGGACCTGACGCCCTCGGACCGCATCGCCGCGCCGCAGGCCGAGAGCCCGCCGCGCGACGGCCGGGTGCAGGTGCAGATCGAGTACCGCATCGACCCGGCGCGCGCCGCGGAATTCCGCGAGCTGATGATGGAGAGCCGCCGCAGCCGGCTGCGCCAGGGCGCGCTGTCCTGGCACCTGCAGCGCGACCTGTTCGACCCGGCGCACTACGTCGAGCAGATCGTGGACGAATCCTGGACCGAGCACCTGCGCCGCTTCGACCGGGTGACCGCCTCGGACGTGGCGCTGCGCGACCGCAAGCTGTCCTTCCACGTCGGCGAGGGGCCGCCGCGGGTGACGCGCTTCGTGGTCGAGCGCTGAGCCGGGCGCTCAGGGCGCCGCGATGAGATCGCGGATGCCCGCGGCGAGCGCGTCCATCGGGAAGGGCTTGGTCAGCACCTGCATGCCCGGCTCCAGGTGGCCGTTGCCGATGACGCTGTTCTCGGCGTAGCCGGTGATGAACAGCACCTTCAGTCCCGGGCGCCGCTCGCGGCCGGCGTCCGCCATCTGCCGCCCGTTCATGCCGCCGGGCAGGCCGACGTCGGTGATCAGCAGGTCGATGCGCGCGTCCGACTGCAGGATCTTCAGCCCCGCCACGCTGTCGGCCGCCTCGATCGGGACGTAGCCGAGGCCTTCGAGCACCTCGGCCACCAGCATGCGCACCGACGGCTCGTCGTCCACGATCAGCACCGTCTCGTGCTGCCCCGCGCGCGCGGCGTCGGCGGGCTTCGCCGCCGCCTCGTCGTCGTCGGCCTCGCCGTAGTGGCGCGGCAGGTAGAGGCACACCGTCGTGCCCTGGCCCACCTCCGAGTAGATCCGCACCTGCCCGCCCGACTGCTGCGCGAACCCGTGGATCATCGAGAGCCCCAGCCCCGTGCCCTGGCCCAGGGGCTTGGTGGTGAAGAAGGGCTCGAACACCCGGGCGATCACCTCCGGCGGCATGCCGGTGCCGGTGTCGGTCACGCACAGCGAGAGGTACTGGCCTTCGGGCAGGCCGTACTGGGCCGCCGCGGACCGGTCCATCCACTTGTTGGCGGTCTCGATGGTGATGCGCCCGCCCGCCGGCATGGCGTCGCGCGCGTTGATGCACAGGTTCAGCAGCGCGTTCTCCAGCTGGCCCGGATCGACCAGCGCCGGCCACAGGCCCGCGGCCCCCACCACCTCCAGCGCGACCGCCGGCCCGGTGGTGCGCCGGATCAGCTCCTCCATCCCGGCCACCAGCTGGTTGACGTTGGTGGGCTTGGGCGTGAGCGTCTGCCGGCGCGAGAAGGCCAGCAGGCGGTGCGTGAGCGCCGCGGCGCGCCGGGCCGCGCCCTGGGCGACCGACACGTAGCGTTCCAGGTCCTCGAAGCGCCCCTGCCGCATCCGGGCCTGCATCAGCTCCAGCGAGCCCGAGATGCCCGCGAGCAGGTTGTTGAAGTCGTGCGCCAGGCCGCCGGTGAGCTGGCCGACCGCCTCCATCTTCTGCGACTGGCGCAGCTGGTCCTCGGCGCGCATCAGCTCGGCGGTCCGCGCCGCCACGCGCTGTTCGAGCGTGTCGTTGAGCGCGCGCAGCTGGGCGGCGTTGCGGTCCCGCTCGGCCGCGACGGCGCGGCGCTCCTCCACGTCGATGAGCACGCCGGGGAAGCTCGACGGCGTGCCGTCCTCGGCGTGGTCGACCCGGCCGTTGGCCTCGATCCAGTAGTACTTGCCGTCGGCGCGGCGCACCCGGTACTGGTGCGCGTAGGGGCCGCTGCGCCGGATGACCTCGTCGATGGCCGCCGCCAGGCCCGGCCGGTCGTCGGGGTGGACCGTCGCCACCACCTGCGCCAGGCTCAGGCCCTCGCGGCCGAGCGCGGGATCGAGGCCGAAGGCGCAGGCGAAGGCCTCGTCGACCGTGAACCGGTCGGTGGGCAGGTCCCAGTGCCAGGTGCCGATGATCGCGCCGGCCGCCAGCGCGAGCTGCACCCGCTCCGCGTTCTCGCGGGCGAGCGCCTCGCTGGCGCGCAGGCGTTCCTGCGCCACCCGCCGGTCGGTGACGTCGTTGAAGAAGATGGCGATCTGGTGCTCCCCGGGCTCGCCGACGCGCATGGCCCGCACCTCGAACCAGCGCCCGAACGCCTTCGCGTAGCTCTCGAAGTTCGCCGGCTCGCCGGTCCACGCGACGCGGCCGTAGGTGTCGAACCAGAAACGCTCAAGGTCCGGCGCGAACTCGGTGACCCATTTGCCGTGCAGGTCGACGCCGGCCTGGCGCTCGAAGGCGGGATTGGCTTCGAGGAAACGGTAGTCCACCGGGCGGTCGTCGGCATCGAACTTCACCTCGACGATGGCGAAGGCCGTCTCGATGGTCTGCAGCAGCGTCCGGAAGCGGTCCTGGGTCTCGCGCAGCCGCTGGCTGTCCTCCTGCTGGCGGGTGCGGTCGCGGACGATCTTGACGTAGCCCTGGTGCGCGCCGTCCTCCCGGCGCAGGGGCATCAGCTCGCCCGAGGCCCAGAACCGGCGGCCGTCCTTGCGGAGGTGCCACCGCTCGTCGCTCGCCCGGCCCTCGGCCAGCGCGGTGCGCATCTCGTCGCGGACCCGGCCGGCCGCCCGGTCCTCGGCCGTGAAGACGCGCTCGCCCGAGACGCCCACGATCTCCTCCCGGCGCCAGCCGAAAATGTTCTCCGCCCCGGCGTTCCAGTCGGTGACCACTCCCTCCAGGTCGGTGACGATGACGGCGAAATCGATGGCGCTCTCGATGACGTTCTGAAGATGGTGGCGTGCGGTCATGGGCCTTGCATTCGCTGTTCGCGCGAAATGGAACGACGTGCTGAACTCCGTGCATCTGCGCCGGCCGGCCCGGCGACGTCGTCGGGCACGTCGCGGGCAGCGTCGATATGCGGCCGATTATCGGTTTTCGGCCTTGGGCCGGCGCGGACTCAGGTACGCACCGCCCCCGCGTAGGCCAGGCCGGCCGCGACGCCGCCGAAACGGTCGCCCTCGACCAGCGGCACGCCGGGGAAGCGTTCCCGCAGCATCCCCTGGAACGGCGACAGCGCCGAGGAGCCGCCGGTCAGGTAGATGGCGTCGGGCGCCGCGGGGACGGCACCGCCGCCCCGGCCGCCGCGCCGCAGGCACTCGGCGGCGCAGTCGCCCACCCGGGCCAGCAGCGCCTGCAGGTGGCCGGCCATCGCGCCGGCTTCCAGTTCCGCCTCCAGCCCGCGCTCGACGAAGCCCAGGTCGATGGCGGCGCGGCCGCCCGAGACCGAGCTGGCGATCTTCGCCTCCTCCACCGCGTTGGCGATACGGTGGCCGTCGCGCTGCTCCAGCACCCGCATCAGCCGCGCGTGCAGCGCCGGGTCGGCGTAGGCGGTGCGCAGCTCGGCCACGCGGCGCAGCGACTGCGGCGCGTACAGCCACTGGATCAGGTGCCAGGTCGCCAGGTCGAAGAAGGTGGCGCTCGGCACCTCGCGGCCCGACGGGCCCTGGTGGCGCAGGCCGAGCAGCGGCATCACCGTCTCCAGGCTCAGGCGGCGGTCGAAGTCGGTGCCACCGACGTGCACGCCGGTGGTCGCCAGGATGTCGTCGGCGCGCTCCGGGCGGGCGATGCGGTCCGGCCCGAGGCGCACCAGCGTGAAGTCCGAGGTGCCGCCGCCGATGTCGGCGATCAGCACCAGCGACTCGCGTTCGACGCGGCGCTCGTAGTCGAGCGCCGCGGCGATCGGCTCCAGCTGGAAGGCGATGTCCTCGAAGCCCGCGTCCTCGGCCGCCTGCCGCAGCGAGGCCTGCGCCTGCGCGTCGCGCGCGGCGTCGTCGTCCACGAAATGCACCGGCCGGCCCAGCACCACCTGGCGCGGGCGCGCGCCCAGCACGCCGGCCGCGCGCTCGGCCAGCTCGCCGAGGAAGAGCGAGATCACGCCCTGGAAGCTCATCGCCTCGCCGTTGACGGCGGTGGTCTCCTGCAGCAGCGCGCTGCCGAGCAGGCTCTTGAGCGAGCGCATCAGCCGCCCCTCGGTGCCGGCCAGGTAGTGCGCCAGCGCGTCGCGGCCGAAATGGGTGCTGCGGTCCTCGGCGTTGAAGAAGAGCGCCGTCGGCAGCGCGGTGGCCGCGCCTTCGAGCGCCAGCGGCCGCGACAGCCCGCCCGGCGCGGCCCAGGCCGCGGCGGAGTTGGAGGTGCCGAAGTCGATGCCCAGGCAGCCGCCGGCGCGGGTGCCGGCCAGGGGAGGCGCGCCCGTCATGGCTGGCGGCGTCGCAGCGCCTGCTCGATCTTCTGGTCGGTCTTGTACTGGCTCAGCGCGTAGACCGCCCAGATCGTGGCGGGCAGCCAGCCGATGAGCGTGACCTGGAGGATCAGGCAGATGATGCCGGCGATCGGCCGGCCGATGGTGAAGAAGGCCAGGAACGGCAGGAAGATGGCGATCAGCAGGCGCATGGCAGCGGTCCGGTGGGCAAAAAGGGCGCCGATGGTACACGCGGGAACGGTAGCCCCGATGGCCGCGTGCCGCATGCGCGCGCTTGCCCTCTTCGCAGCCGCCGCGCAACTCGCTAGGATGGCTGAAACTGGTTTCAGGCGATTCCGTTCCCGGACGCCCGCCCGAACCTTTCCCCCCCGCCCCGCACCGTCCTTCCCAGCCCTCCCCGCCAGCGGTCCGGCCGCAGCGCGCGGGTCGCCGCACCATGCCCTCCAAGCCCGCCCCGCCCGCCCCTTCCCCCACGCCGCGCGCCGCCCCGCCCGGCCGCGCCACCATCGCCGACGTGGCGCGCCGGGCGGGCGTGTCCAAGGCCACCGTCTCGCGCTTCCTGAACCACCGCGACACCCTGCTGTCGCGCGATATCGCCGCCCGGGTCGAGGCCGCCGTCGCCGCGCTGGCCTATTCGCCGAGCCCGATGGCGCAGGCGCTCAAGCGCGGCCGCACCCGGCTGGTGGGGCTGGTGGTGGCCGACATCACCAATCCGTATTCGGTGGCGGTGCTACGCGGCGCCGAGAAGGCCTGCCAGGACGCCGGCTACCTGGTGATGCTGTTCAACCTCGGCAACCAGCGCGGACGCGAGCAGGAGGCCATCGAGGTGCTGTCCGGCTACCAGGTGGACGGCTTCATCCTCAACACCCTGGGCGGCGACGGCCGGGCGGTGGAGGAGGCGCGGCGGCGCGGCAAGCCGGTGGTGCTGGTGGACCGGCGCCACCACGACATGGCGGCCGATTTCGTCTCGCTGGACAACGCCGGCGCGGTGCGGCTGGCCGGCGACCACCTGCTGGCGGCCGGCTACCGCGAACTGCTCTACGTGACCGAGCCGATGCAGGAGGTGAGTTCCCGCGTCGAGCGCGAGTCCGCCTTCCGCGCCTTCCTGGCCGACCGCCCGCGGGCGACCGCCGGGCGCAGCATCGAGAGCCGCGAGGACGACGCCGACGGCCTGGACGGCGCCTTGCGCGCATTGCGCGGCCGCGCCGGCGACGGGCCGCCGGCGGTGCTGGCGGGCAACGCGGTGATCAGCCTGCGCCTGGCCGCCGCGGCGGCGCGCCTGGGCTGGCGGCTGGGCCCGGACCTGGGGCTGGTCGGCTTCGACGACCCCGAATGGGCGCCGCTGGTCGGCCCCGGCCTGTCGACCATCGCGCAGCCCACCGACGACATCGGCCGCATCGCCGCCGGCTGCCTGCTGGAGCGGATGCAGGGCCTGGCGCTGCCGCCGCGCATCGTGCTGCTGGGCGGCCAGCTGCGGGCGCGCGGATCGTCGCGGCCGGCGGCTGACACGCGGTAACACACGCCCGCCGCGCGCTAGGGCAATCCCCGATTCCGGGCGCCGGGCCGCGCCGCTAAATTCTGAAACCGGTTTCAACACAACGGGTTTCTCATGATGCGCTCGCTCCTCCGCGCCCCGATGCGCCCCGGCCCCCGCGCCGCTCCGGGACGGCGGCCGTGAACTACCGGTTCCAGTTCGGCGCGGTGTTCGACGCGTGGCCGCTGCTGCTCGGCGGCGCCTGGACCACCGTGCAGCTCTCGCTGAGCGCGACGCTGCTCGGGCTGGCGGTCGCCGTCGCGTGCGCCTGGGGCAAGACCGCCGGGCCGTCGCCGCTGCGCTTCGCGATCAACGCCTACATCGAGCTGATCCGCAACACGCCCTTCCTGGTGCAGCTGTTCTTCTTCTTCTTCGCGCTGCCGGCGCTCGGCCTGCGCTGGTCGGCCTACACCGCCGCGCTGACGGCGATGGTGGTGAACCTCGGCGCCTACGCCACCGAGATCATCCGCGCCGGCATCGAGTCCATCCCCAAGGGCCAGATCGAGGCCGGGCTGGCGCTCAACCTGAAGCGCTGGGAGATCTTCCGCTTCGTGGTCCTCAAGCCCGCGCTGCGCGCCGTCTACCCGGCGCTGACCAGCCAGTTCATCCTGCTGATGCTGAGCTCGGCGGTGGTCTCCGTGATCTCGGCCGACGACCTGACCTCGGTAGCCGCCAACCTGCAGTCGCAGACTTTCCGCAGCTTCGAGATCTACATCGTGGTGGCCGGCATCTACCTGCTGCTGTCGCTGGCCTTCTCGGCGCTGTTCCGCGCGGTGTTCCTGCGCACGCTCGACTACCCCGACCGGAAATAGGGAGCCGACCATGCGCACCTTCGGATTCCCCGAATTCCTGTTCATCCTCGAAGCCGCGAAGTGGACGCTGGCGCTGTCGGCCATCGCCTGCGCGGGCGGCGCCGTCGGCGGGCTGCTGGTGGCGCTGGGCCGCACCGCCGAGACCCGCGCGCCGCGCGTCGCGGCCACCGTCTTCACCCAGGTGTTCCAGGGCACGCCGCTGCTGCTGCAGCTGTTCCTGATCTTCTTCGGCGCGCCGGTGCTGGGCATCGACATCAACCCCTGGGTGGCCGCGAGCGTGGCGCTGGTCCTCAACACCAGCGCCTTCCTCGGCGAGATCTGGCGCGGCTGCATCCAGGCGATCCCGCGCGGCCAGTGGGAGGCGGCGCTGGCGCTCAACCTGTCGTACGCCGCCCGCATGCGCGACGTGGTGCTGCCGCAGGCCTGGAAGATCGCGGTGCCGCCGACGGTGGGCTACGCGGTGCAGGTCATCAAGGGCACCTCGCTCGCGGCCATCATCGGCTTCACCGAGATCACCCGCGCCGGGCAGATCGTCAACAACGCCACCTTCCAGCCGGTGATCGTCTTCGGCGCGGTGGCCGCCATCTACTTCGCGCTGTGCTGGCCGCTGTCGCTGCTGGCGGCGCGCATGGAGCGCCGGCTGGCGGTGGGCACGGCGCGCTGACGCCGCTGCCCCGCCCCGGCCGCGCCCCCTTCCGCCGCCCTCCAGGCATCCCCTTCCCCCGTCCTTCTTCCGGAGACCTCCCATGGCACGCCCCACCCCCTTCCCCGCCGCGACCGCGACCGTCGCCGCATCCGCCCCGAGCCGCCGCACCGTCCTGGCCGCCGGCGCGGCCCTGGCGCTCGGCGCCCTGCTGGCGACGCACGCGCCGTGGGCGGCCGCGCAGGGCCTGGCCGAACTCAAGCAGAAGGGCACGCTGACCGTCGGCATGCTGGTGGACTTCCCGCCCTACGGCACCACCGACGCGCAGAACCAGCCCGACGGCTACGACGCCGACGTGGCGAAGCTGCTGGCCCGGGACCTCGGCGTGAAGCTCGCCATCGTGCCGGTCACCGGTCCGAACCGCATCCCCTTCCTGCTGACCAACAAGGTGGACCTGCTGGTGGCCTCGCTGGCGATCACGCCCGAGCGGGCCAAGCAGGTCGCCTTCTCGCAGCCCTACGCCGCCGCGACCATCGTGCTCTACGGCAAGAAGGCCGACGCGGTCAAGGACGCGAACGACCTCAAGGGCAAGCGCATCGGCGTGGCCCGCGCCAGCACCCAGGACATCGCGGTCACCAAGGCCGCGCCGCAGGGCACCGAGATCCGCCGCTTCGACGACGACGCCTCGGCGATGCAGGCGCTGCTCTCGGGCCAGGTGGACGCCATCGGCTGCTCGGTCACCGTGGCCGCGCAGATCGCCAAGCGCGCCCCGGCCAACACCTACGAGAACAAGTTCACCCTGGTGCAGCAGGCCATGGGCATCGCGATGCGCCCGGGCCAGGCCGAGCTGGAGAAGGCGGTCAACGATTTCGTCGCCCGCAACAAGGCCAACGGCGAACTCAACAAGCTCTACCGCAAGTGGCTGGACACCGACCTGCCGAACCTGCAGTGAGTCCCGCATCCGGTACGCCCCGCACCCGCTAGGAGACGCCATGACGACCGCCGCCGCCGCCGCCGTCCGACCCGCCGCCGCCGATCCCGCGCACGCCGCCCCGCCCATCATC
>JAKOND010000159.1 GCA_022702125.1 Burkholderiaceae bacterium | reverse complement strand
AACTCTGCATTCCCGTATGCCCGGTAGATTGCATTGGAACGCTCGACGCAAGCGGCACGCGTACCGGATGGGCTGCGTGGTCGGAAACACAGGCTTCGCAGGCACTGGTTCGGTATCGACAACATAGTGCGCGAATAGCCCGCAAAACGAATACGGCCGAATCCCTCGTACGTGCGGAGAATTTTCCGGCTGATGCACTTGAAGAAGATATTGCAGAAAAATCCCTGCAAGACATCCAAATGCCTCTATATTCCGCCTCTAGTACGGCAGCTCATAAAAAAAGGGCCCTGATCGAAGCAGCAATGCAACGCGCCCGAACCCTCAAAACGCTTTGATTTCAAAGTAAATTGTCTTTAAGCCATGACTCGATTTTGATCCAATACGACTTCGTTTTGCGACGTTAATGATGTTTGCGCTTGGCGCATAACCTCGGTTGCTGGCAAATGCTTAAGACGGTGATCGCTCCAGACACGTCGCCAGTGCCGGGCTCCCGGCATGCCATTCCGCAACCCCAGCATATGCCGCGCGATCGACTGCCAAGATGTTCCGTAGTCTCGGGCTTCTTTTTCCATGTAGGCGGCCATTTTTGCTTCCACCTCGTCACGCTTGAGCGCAGGAGTGGCTGCCTGATGAAAGGTCTGGTCCCATGCGGATAGCGACCACGGATTGTGGTAGGCCTCCCGTCCGACCATGATGCCGTCGAGATGGTTCAATGTCTCAAGCATGGTGCTGTGATCGGTCAGACCTCCATTGAGGACTATGGTCGAATCGGAAAAATCTCTTTTCAAACGGTAGACCTGTTCATACCGTAGTGGCGGAACTTCCCGGTTCTCCTTGGGACTCAATCCATCCAGCCACGCATTGCGGGCATGAACGATGAATACACGGCAACCTACATCATGAAGGATGCCGACGAAATCGCGAACGAAACCATAATCTTCATGTCGGTCGATACCAATCCGGTGCTTTACCGTCACCGGAATATCGACCGCATCCAGCATAGCCTTGACCCCGTCGGCTACCAAGGCCGGCTGAGCCATTAGACAGGCTCCGAATGAGCCCCGCTGCACCCGATCGCTGGGACATCCGCAATTGAGATTGATCTCATCGTAGCCCCATTGCTGCCCAAGCCGCGCGCAATGCGCCAAGTCTGCCGCATCGCTTCCACCGAGCTGCAGAGCAACCGGATGCTCGACCTCATTGAAACGTAAGTGCCGCTGCACGTCGCCATTGATCAGCGCGCCGGTTGTCACCATTTCTGTGTAAAGCAAGGCATTTTTGCTCAGTAGACGGTGGAAATAACGGCAATGCCGGTCAGTCCAGTCCATCATCGGTGCTACGCTTGTTCGCCAAAACGCTGAAGTCTTTATAAAATTTTGTTCTTTATCGGTTTTCATGCAATTTCAATCTGTTCCGAATTTTCATATTGTAAATTTTTAGGGGTTTTCGAACTCTGGCATGCTAAAGCACAGTTCCAAGTTGCTTAATTATTTCGAATTTCGTGGAAGCTTCTTAGTTCAAATCGAACAACCGTTACTATGGATTGATTAGCGAGCTGCTAGTAGTAATTTGCCTCCACATTCATCGGCAGAATATGGCTAGTGGATACGAGAGGGCGTTGATGGTTGAGTCAGAAAAACGATCCAAGCGTTACGAACTTCACTGCTTGCTTAATTTCTCGTTTTGAACCGGCTTGCGAACTTGCCAACAGATCGCAATGCTTTTGCGAACATGGACTTGCGGTTGATGCCCATGATAGTGACTCGGTCCAGAATGAGTTCATAGGACAAGCACCATACGAAGACACATGCCGCACTTGATACTCGCACCACTGCAGTTCTTCAGCGTCGGCCAGGTCACACCCAAGCATACGGGGCTCATGTGTTCCTCGACTCGATCAAAAACAATCCCTATGCCAACGATCAGGCCTATCGCTTGGGATGGACGGCATGCTTTCCAGGGATTAGGTTTGGTTACCGCGCACCTATGATTGCCTCTATATCGCCGTCATGATGATGCACGGAAAGATTTCAGAAACAAAAAAGCCGTTGTAAAACAACGGCTTAATTGGCGGAAACGGAGGGATTCGAACCCTCGATGAGGCTCTACACCCCATACTCCCTTAGCAGGGGAGCACCTTCGGCCACTCGGTCACGTTTCCTGGTCAGCCAGCATTATGCCTCAACAAATGCTGGTTTCAGGCTTTTGGCTGATCCAGATCGAAAGCCTTGTGCAGTGCCCGAACAGCCAGCTCCATGTACTTTTCATCGATCACGACCGAAGTCTTGATCTCGGAGGTAGAGATCATCTGGATGTTGATGCCCTCTTCGCTCAATACGCGGAACATGCGGCTGGCCACGCCCACATGGCTGCGCATGCCGATGCCGACGATGCTGACCTTGCAGATCTTGGCATCGCCCACCACCTCGACAGCGCCCAGCGCCGGCAGAACCGTGCTGTTCAGCAGATCCATGGTGCGTGCGAAATCGTTGCGGTGCACGGTGAAGCTGAAGTCCGTCTTGCCTTCGCGGCTCAGGTTCTGGATGATCACATCGACTTCGATGTTGGCATCGGCCACGGCGCCCAGGATCTGGTAGGCGATGCCCGGGGTATCGGGAACGCCCAGCACCGAAATCTTCGCTTCGTCGCGATTGAAGGCAATGCCGGATACGACGGCTTGTTCCATGGTTTCGTTTTCCTCAAAAGTGATCAGCGTGCCGGATTTGGCCTCTTGTTCGATATCGATGTCCCAGTCGGTGAAGCTACTGAGCACGCGCAGGGGCACCTTGTACTTGCCGGCGAATTCGACTGACCGGATCTGCAGTACTTTCGAGCCAAGGGAGGCCATTTCCAGCATTTCCTCGAAGCTCACCCGCTCCATCCGGCGGGCTTCCGCCACCACGCGTGGATCGGTCGTGTAGACACCATCCACATCCGTGTAGATCAGGCACTCGTCGGCCTTGAGCGCCGCAGCGATGGCCACGGCCGACGTGTCGCTGCCGCCGCGTCCCAGGGTGGTGATGTTGCTCTGTTCGTCCATCCCCTGAAATCCGGTGATGACCACGACCTTGCCGGCCGCGAGGTCGGCGCGCACCTTCCGGTCATCGATGGATTCGATGCGTGCCTTGGTGTAGGCATTATTGGTGCGAATCGCCACCTGCCACCCCGCGTAGCTGACCGAATCCAGGCCCTCGGCCTGCAATGCGATCGCCAGCATGGCGGACGAAGCCTGCTCACCGGTGGAAGCCAGCATGTCGAGTTCGCGGGCGTAGGCACTGGAATGGCCCTTGGCGGGCGCGAGTTCCTTGGCCAGGCCCAGCAGACGATTGGTTTCGCCGCTCATGGCGCTGGGCACCACTACCAGTTGATGGCCGGCGCGCACCCACTTGGCAACGCGCTTGGCCACGTTGCGGATGCGCTCGGTCGAGCCCATCGAGGTGCCACCGTACTTGTGAACGATCAGTGCCATGGAAATAAGGGAACGGCGAAAAACAGCAACGGCGCCGGGATGCACCGCGAGCCTTCAAGGAAGGAGCGGGCACGCAGTCGTTTTTCGGGATTCTGAAAGAGGAGGAATGGGACGCCGAAGCTTAGGAATTGTACCAATCGAGTACCGGGCCGTTACCGCCTGCACGCCGGACGAAACCGGTGCCGACCTTGATCGCAATGCGATGGCCCCGTGTGGTGCAGGAATCGATCTGGCGCTGCAACTCTTCGAGTTGCACCATGCTCGGCAGCGTACTGTGAACCGTTTTGAGCCAGTGCCTGAGCAGGTTGCCGCGCCGCGCCCTGCCGAGAGTCTGCAGGCATGCGATGGACGGCGGACATCCGCTGGCACGCAGGTCGTCAGCGGCGATCTCCTCGAGCAGCGATTGCGCCTGCGCCGCATGCGCAGCGGTGCGGGCGAACGTGGCGCGGAAGCCGGGAAGCGCCCTTGCGAGCGCTGGCAGGACCTGCGCGCGAATACGGTTGCGGGTGAAATCCTCGTCCTGGTTGGTCGGATCCTCGACCCAAGCGACGTTGTGCCGAGTCAGCCAGTTCCGCAGCGCTGCGCCCGGCACTTTCAGCAGCGGACGATGGAAGGCAACGCCCCCCTGGGCCCACTGCGGCCGCATGGACGCGATTCCGGGCAACCCGGCCCCACGCGACAAGGCGAGCAGGAGGGTTTCGACCTGGTCGTCCGCATGCTGGGCCAGGGCGATGTCCTTGGCCGGATCTGTCGGCCATGCCTCGCATGCTGCCCGTGTCAAGCTGGCATAGCGCACTTGGCGAGCCACGTTCTCGGGACTTTCGCCCGCAGGCGCACGCGCATCGGCATGTACCACATGCAGGGGAATCGCACGGGCCGTGCACACCGCGCGACAGTGCGCCACGAACCCGTCCGCAGCCGCCTGCAGGCCATGATGGACATGGATGGCCCTGACCTGACCGGGCCACTGACGCGCGCAGGCTAGCAGCAGTGCTGTCGAGTCGGCGCCTCCGCTGAACGCTACCGCCAACGGCAACCGGGGATGGAAGCGCTGGATCGCGGCATCCAGCGGAGATCCATCATCGGCAGAAAGCAAGATCAAGGGAGAAAATGTGGACACGACCTGCCCGCGGCTATGCACCGCCCTGCCCGGGCCCTGAACCTCATGCGGGTGCCGGGTCCGCCTTCGTATCGTTGAAACGCCCATAGCTCTGCAGCCGCTCGTACCGGCGGTCGAGCAGTTCCTTGGCCTTGAGGTCCGCGACCTGCCGGTAGGCATCGTTCAGGGCGCGCTTCAGGAACGCAGCCATCTGCCGCGGATCGCGATGGGCACCGCCCACCGGTTCGCTGACGATCTTGTCGATGAGTCCGAGCGCCTTCAGTCGATGCGCGGTAATGCCCAAGGCATCCGCAGCATCCTGGGCACGCTCGCTGGTCTTCCAGAGGATGGACGCGCAGCCCTCGGGACTGATCACCGAATAGACGGAATACTGGAGCATCAGCACCTGGTCGGCCACCGAGATCGCCAGTGCCCCGCCGGAGCCGCCCTCGCCGATGATGGTGGAGATGATGGGCACCTCGAGCTGCGCCATCTCGAAGATGTTGCGCCCGATCGCCTCGGACTGGCTGCGCTCCTCGGCATCGATGCCGGGATAGGCGCCGGGCGTATCCACGAAGGTGAACACCGGCAGGCGGAACTTCTCGGCCGTCTTCATCAGCCGCAATGCCTTGCGGTAGCCTTCGGGCTTGCTCATGCCGAAGTTGCGCAGACCGCGCTCCTTCGTGTCCCGACCCTTCTGATGACCCAGAACCATGCAGGCATTGCCGTTGAAGCGGGCCAGGCCGCCGACGATGGACAGGTCATCGGCGAAATGCCGGTCGCCGTGCATTTCCACGAAATCCGTGAAGATTTCGCGGACATAGTCGAGGGTATAGGGCCGTTCGGCATGCCGTGCGATCTTGGTGATCTGCCAGGGCGTCAGGCTGCTGTAGATGTCCTTGGTCAGCTGCTGGCTCTTCTTGCCTAGCTGGTCGATCTCGTCGGAGATGTCGACCGCGGACTCCGTCTGGACATAGCGGAGTTCTTCGATCTTGCTTTCGAGTTCGGCGATGGGCTGCTCGAAATCGAGGAAAGTTTTCTTGGCCAAATTTTTGCTCCTGGTCAGCCGTCCCGATGCGAGGGAGGGCTTGGGTATGGCGGCCTGCTGCGGATACGAAGGCGGGCACGCGCAAACGAATATTCGCGATCAATATTCCACGGGCTTCGGTTCGAGCGAGCGCCAAATATACCAAGTGGCCACGCTGCGGTAAGGCGCCCAGGCGGCAGCGACTTCGCGGGCGTCGCTGCGGCTGACCGGATCGCCGGAGAAGTAGTTCTTGCTGATGCCGTTGATCAATCCGAGGTCGTCCAATGGCAGCACATCGGGTCGCATCAAGTGGAAGATGAGGAACATCTCGGCGGTCCAGCGACCGATGCCGCGGATCTTGACCAGTTCGGCGATGATCGATTCGTCGTCCATCGTCTGCCATGCGTTCGCATGCACCGCGTTGGAATCGAAGTGCAGGGCCAGGTCCACGATGTATTCGACCTTGCGCGCCGACAGTCCGGCGGCCCGCATGTCGTCTACTTTGAGGCGAAGGACGGCAGGCGCACTGGTCACCGGCAGCAACGCGGAAAACCGGTTCCACACCGACTGCGCGGCCTTGATCGAGATCTGCTGGCCGATGATGCTGCGGGCCAGGGTGGTGAAGGCATCGCCACGGGTCCGCAGACAGGCATCGCCCAATTGTGGAATCAGGCGACGCATGACACGATCGCGCGCCATCAGGTGCATGCATGCCCGTTGCCAATAATCGGGCGTCGAATACGGCAGTTCTTCCGTCGTGTCGATCGATGCTTCGGGCATCGGCTGGCGCGCTTTCGCCCTACGCGGTGTGGCCTGGCGTGCGGCAGTCGCGATCGTGGGCGTGGCGGAAGCCGCAGGCTCCGGCACGCCGTCCTTGTCCTCCACCGCGGCTTCGTGCAGATCCGTCGCCTGCGCGGCCGGAGCGGCCTCGGTGGAGGCGGGACTTGCCTTGGGCTTGCGGACGGTACTCACCACGAGGAATTCCCCGGACATGTCATGGGGCCGCTTCCCATACGGTTCCCGCAGGCGTGTCTTTGAGAACCACGCCCCGTTCCAGCAGTTCCTGTCGGATGCGGTCGGCCCTGGCGAAATCCCGATCCCTCTTGGCTGCGATGCGCTCCCCGATGGCAATCTGGATGGCGGCTTCGTCGAGGCCCGCGCCCGCGCGCAGGAAGGCGCCCGGATCCTGCTGCAGCAGCCCCAGCGTGCCGCCGAGCGCCCGGAGCAGACCGGCGAGGCGGGGCGAGTGGTGGCGGTTGACCTCGCTCGCCAGCTCGAACAGCACGGCGATCGCTTCGGGCGTTCCGAAGTCCTCGTCCATCGCGCGTGCGAAGCGGGATGCGAAGGGATCCTGCCAGTCGATCTCCACCGGCTCGGGAGGCACCGCCTGCAGGGCGGTATAGAGCCGCCGGATGGCACCGCGCGCATCGTCGAGATGGGCGTCGCTGTAGTTGAGCGCACTACGGTAGTGCGTCCGCACGATGAAGAAGCGGACGGTTTCCGCATCGTACGACTTCAGGACATCGCGGATGGTGAAGAAGTTGCCCAGCGATTTGGACATCTTCTCGTTATCCACCCGCACGAAACCGTTGTGCACCCAGAACCGTGCCAGCTGCGCGCCCGTGGCACCTTCGCTCTGGGCGATTTCGTTCTCGTGGTGGGGGAACTGCAAGTCCGCGCCCCCGCCGTGGATGTCGAAACTTTCGCCGAGCAGCGCGCAACCCATGGCGGAGCATTCGATATGCCAGCCCGGACGACCCAGGCCGTAGGCGCTTTCCCACTTGGCTTCGTCCGGCTCGCTTTCCTTGGCCGATTTCCACAGCACGAAGTCCAGCGGGTCTTCCTTTCCGTCGAGAACCGCCACCCGTTCGCCGGCCCGCAGTTCGTCGAGCGATTTTCCCGAAAGCTTGCCGTAGCCGGGGAACTTGCGTACCGCATAGTTCACGTCACCGTTGGAAGAACGGTAGGCGAGTCCTTTGGCTTCGAGGGTTCCGATCATGCCGAGCATCTGCGGAACATAGTGGGTGGCCCGCGGCTCGTGCGTAGGCCGCTGGATACCGAGGGCGTCAGCATCCTGGTGCAGGGCCTCGACCATGCGATCGGTCAGGGACCGCAGGGTTTCGCCATTCTCCAGCGCGCGGCGGATGATCTTGTCGTCGATGTCGGTGATATTACGCACGTAGGTCACCTGCAGGCCACGCGCGGCCAGCCAGCGTCCGATCACGTCGAACGCCATCATCGAGCGCGCATGCCCCAGATGGCAGAGGTCGTAGACCGTCATGCCGCACACGTACATGCGCACATGGCCGGGTTCGATGGGGGAAAAATCTTCCAGCGCACGCGTCAGCGTGTTGTAGATGCGCAGGGTCATGGGGGCGGGAGGGGAGTACCGGATGCGGAAGAAAAGGCTGCGGGGTGACGGGTTGGAAACCATCCGGCGATGCGGGCCCTGGGCCCTTGTCCGGATCATTTCACGCGAGGGCGGGATCCATGTCACGCGGGGTGACGGCGGCACTCGCGAGCCCGGGCGTTTGACCCCCTCAGCTACAATCCGCCGCAGTATAAAGCCCCCGGTCCGGACCCGTCCTGCGCCTGTATTTATCGCAGAATCCCCCAGAATTTCGAGGCTCCATGAAGCACGCATGCGTTCCGCGGTTCCGTTTTTCCCGTTTTCCCGGTGTCTTGCTCGCCGCCGCGACCGCAGCCCTGCTGGTGTCCACGCCAGCCTCCGCCGATGACTACGCGGATGTCAACCAGCTGATCCGCTCCGGCAAGCTGGCCGAGGCCCAGACCAAGGCCGAACGCTACATCGCCACCAATCCGCGCGATCCGCAGATGCGGTTCCTCCAGGGCGTCATCCAGTCGCAATCGGGCAAGACCGACGACGCGATCGCCACCCTGACGGCGCTGGTGCGGGAATACCCCGAACTCCCCGAGCCCTACAACAACCTGGCCGTGCTCTATGCCGGCCAGAAGCAGTATGACAAGGCCCGGACCGCGCTGGAAATGGCGATCCGGAACAATCCGAACTACGGCACCGCGCACGAGAACCTGGGCGACATCTACCTGCGCCTGGCCGCGCAGTCCTACACCATGGCGCAGCAGCGGGGCGCGGCGAGCGCGGCGCTCCAGGCAAAACAGAATCTGCTGCAGTCCGTGTTCTCGCCGCCCGCGCCGGCAGGCCGCAGCGACACCCGTAGGGCCGTGCCTGCGGCGTCCGTGCCGGCCCCCGGTTCCGAGGCGACCCCTCCGCGCTCCAGCCCGGCAACACCATCCCGCTGACATCCAACGTCCAGCCCCTCGGGCGGCCTTCGCGGGCGAAGGCCGCGGCCTGCGAGGCACGGCGACGCGGCAGGTCGGACCGCACCTTCCCGATCGCCGTTTTCCTTTTTGTTCCGTCTTTCCTGAGCGCTGTCCATCCATGGCATCTTCCCTCCCCCTCCTCCGCACCCTCGGCATGCATTCGGCCCGGCGCAGCCTGCTGGCCTGCGGTCTTGCCGGTCTGGCCCTGCTGGTCTCGGGCACCGCGAACGCGCAGCAGGCATCCGCCGGGCCGCGCGTCAAGCTCGCCACCAGCCTGGGCGATATCGTGATCGAACTCGACCGCGCCAAGGCACCGCGCACCGTCGACAACTTCCTGCAGTACGTGCGCGACCACCAGTACGACGGGACGGTGTTCCATCGCGTGATCGACGGCTTCATGATCCAGGGCGGCGGGTTCACGCCGGACCTGCGCGAGAAGCCGACCCGTCCGCCCATCGCGCTGGAGACGTCCGGCGGCCTGAAGAACGAGCGCGGCACCGTCGCCATGGCCCGGACGTCGAATCCGAACTCGGCCACGGCCCAGTTCTTCATCAACGTGAAGGCGAACCCGAACCTCGACGCGCCGCGGCCCGACGGCCACGGATATGCCGTCTTCGGCAAAGTGGTCGACGGCATGCCGGTGGTCGACAAGATCCGCGCGGTGGCCACCGGGAGCCGTGGCGGGCAGCAGGACGTGCCGCTGACGCCGGTGACCATCCAGTCCGCCGTCGTCGTGCAGCCTTGAAACCCCCGGTACGAGCTCCGGCAATCTGCGCCGGGTGGCGCGCGCCGCCTTGCAAAGCCGGTCGCCACCCCCATTCCTGAGGGTTCGCCCTTTTTCGTCTTTCTCACCAGAGGTCATCCATGAGCAATCCCCAAGTCGAACTCCATATCAAGAACCACGGCGTCATCACCCTGGAACTGGACCAGGACAAGGCCCCCAAGTCGGTCGAGAACTTCCTGGCCTACGTCAAGAAGGGCCACTACGACAACACCGTGTTCCACCGCGTGATCCCGAACTTCATGGTGCAGGGCGGCGGTTTCGAGCCCGGCATGCAGCAGAAGCCCACCGGCGCGGAGATCCAGAACGAGGCCAACAACGGTCTGAAGAACGACAAGTACACCGTCGCCATGGCGCGCACCAATGCGCCGCACTCGGCCACCGCGCAGTTCTTCATCAACGTGGCGGACAACGGTTTCCTGAACCACACCTCGCCGTCGGCGCAGGGCTGGGGCTACGCGGTCTTCGGCAAGGTGGTTTCGGGCACCGAAGTGGTCGACAAGATCAAGGCGGTCAAGACCGGCCGCAAGGGTTTCCACGACGACGTGCCGCAGGAAGACGTCATCATCGAAAAAGCCGTCGCCCTCTGACGCTGCCTCCGCAGGCGGGCATGGCCATCTCCTCGCTGCAAGCCCCGGCGCAGTGGCGCAGCGTGGACGTGCTGTCGGACGTCCATCTGCAGCCGTCCGATCCCGAAACCTTCTCGGCCTGGCGCCGCACCCTGGAAAAGACCGCAGCGGATGCGGTCTTTTTGCTGGGCGACATCTTCGAAGTCTGGGTCGGGGACGATGCCGCCGAACCCGGAAGCTTCGAAGCGGAATGCGCCGCCGTGTTGCGCAACACGGCGGCACGGCGCCCCGTCTTCTTCCAGCACGGCAACCGCGACTTCCTGGTGGGCGAAGCCTTCCTCCGGGACCATGGCGTGGGGCTGCTGCAGGATCCCTGCCGCCTGCGGTTCGGCGACCGGATCTGGCTGCTGTCGCACGGCGATGCGCTGTGCACCGACGACCTGCCCTACATGGCTTTCCGCGAACAGACCCGTGCGCCCGACTGGCAGGCGGCCTTCCTGGCGCGACCGCTCGCGACGCGTCGCGCCATCGCCCAGGAGATGCGCCGGCAGAGCGAATCCCTCCAGCAGGCGGATACCGTCCATGCCGACGTGGATGCCACGGCCGCCCGGCGATGGCTTCAGGCAGCGGACGCATCCGCGCTGGTGCACGGCCACACCCACCGTCCGGGCGAGCACGCGCTGGAGGACGGCCTGCAGCGCATCGTGCTGAGCGACTGGGACCTGCATGCGACCCCTCCGCGCGCCCAGGTGCTGGAGCTGACGCGGACCGGCGAGTACCGACGCCGCGCGCTGGCCTGACCGGCCGTGCTCCGCTCCCCATGCCCCGAACGCCCGCCCGTCTCGATTTCTGGACACGCCTGCTGCGGCGCCTGCCCTGGCGCCCCGCCGCCCTGGGACCCGCGCGTCCCATCGCCGATACCCTGTGGCACGAGACGCTGGCGGGGCTTCCCTTCCTGCAGCGGTGTTCCCCGCAGGACCTCGATCGCCTGCGCCTGCTTGCCGGTCATTTCCTGGACCGGAAGGAATTCCATGGCGCGCATGGTTTGGTGGTCACGGATGCGATGGCCGTCGCCGTCGCATCGCAAGCCTGCCTGCCCTTGCTGAACCTGGGGCCGTGTCCCGCGGTCCTGCGCTGGTACGACGATTTCGTGGGCATCGTGCTGCATGCGGATCAGGTCATCGCTCCGCGGGAGACCGTGGACGACGATGGCGTGGTGCACCGCTATGCCGAGCCGCTGATCGGCGAGGCCATGGACCGCGGACCGGTGATGCTGAGCTGGCGCGACGTGGCCGACGGCGCGGCTGCGCAGGAGGCGGGCGCGAACGTGGTGGTCCACGAATTCGTCCACAAGCTCGACATGCAGGACGGCGTGGCCGACGGATGCCCTCCGCTGCCCCGCGGCTTCCTCGGCGCCTCCGGCCATCGCGCGGCGCGGAACGCCTGGTTCGGGGTGCTGGAGCCGGCCTACGAGGCATTCCGCGAGCGGGTCATCGTCGCGGACCGGTTCGGCGGGCCCCGGCCCTGGCTGGACGACTACGGCGCGACCTCGCTCACCGAGTTCTTCGCCGTGGCGTGCGAAGGGTACTTCGTCCTGCCCGACCGTTTCCGAACAGAATTCCCGGAGCTGTCGATGCTGTTCGACGCCTTTTTCCGGCAGTTCAGTCCCGGACCGGCCCCCGCAGGCTCTTGATCTCGGACCGCCGGGTCTTGCCCGCCAGCCGGCGCTGGCCCGAGCCGTAGGTCGGCCGGGTCGGCCGACGGACCCGGGGCGGCGTCTCGATGCTCGCGATCAACGCGCGCAGGCGCTCCAGCGCGTCCATGCGGTTGAGATCCTGGCTCCGGTGCTGCTGCGCCTTGATGACGACCACGCCATCCTCGGTGATGCGGTTGTCGCGCAACGCGAGCAGCCGCTCCTTCATGTCGTCGGGCATGGACGAGGCATGGACATCGAAGCGCAGATGGACGGCGCTCGACACCTTGTTCACGTTCTGACCACCGGCGCCCTGGGCACGCATGGCGGTGATCGTCACGGCGCCTTCGGGCACCGTCCATCGCGGGAGGCTCATCGTCCGTTCAATCGAAAAAAGGACGCGCCGCCGAGGGCATCGGCAGCGCGTCCCGCATGGTCAGGCGATCCGACCGGCACCGGCGGTCATCGCCTCCAGTACTGGGGGCCGCCGTAATGCGGGCCGTATCCTCCCCGGCCGTACCCGTCCCAGTGCGGGCGAGGCGGCGGCGGCGGACCATAGTAAACGGGAGCAGGCGGTGCATAGTAGATCGGACGCGGCTGGACGACCACCGGCGCCGGCTGGTAGTACACCGGCGGAGGGGGCGGATAGTAGGCGGGTGGCGGGGGCGGATAGTACGCGGGCGGCGGCGGTGCGATGTAGGCCGGAGCGGGCGGATAGTAGGCCGGGGCGCCGACCACGACGCCCGGAACGCCGATGCCGAGCGAGAACGCGACATCGCTGCGGGCATGGGCCATGCCTGCGGCACCCAGCATCGCGGCGGCTGCGACGACGCCGACGGCGCGGCGGAAAACAGTGACAAATTCCATGAACATCTCCTGGATGCGGAAGGTTCCACCCATCGGGAGGAACAGCGCTGAGGCAGTAACGCACGAAAGCGCTTCCCGGATGGCACGGCACGGTGAAGAGAGGTTTCGAGTGGTAACCCGCTTCCGGCCATGCACCGCGCTCGCATTGGAGTTCTCCGTGACGGACAAGGTTCCCGCCCGGGTCGTGTCGCTCCGTGGCCGGCAGGCGTCCACCCTAGAATCCCGGGATGACCGATCGCCTTCCCCTCTCCGCCGCCGGCCCCGCGGCGGCCTCGTCTCCGGACGCTGACACCGCCAGGCCCAGCAGCAACTTCCTGCGCCAGATCATCGAGAACGACCTGGCCCACGGCACCTATGCCGGCCGCCTCTGGTCCGGCAGCCCGGGAGACGCGGCGCACCAGTCCCGCTCCGGCACGCCGGACCCGGCGCGCATCCGCACCCGCTTCCCCCCAGAGCCCAACGGCTACCTGCACATCGGACACGCCAAGAGCATCTGGGTCAATTTCGGGCTGGCGCGCGACTACGGCGGCGTCTGCCACATGCGTTTCGACGATACCAATCCCGAGAAGGAAGACACCGAGTACGTCGACAGCATCCTCGACGCGGTGCGGTGGCTGGGCTACGGCTGGGAGGCGAACGGCACCCCGCACCTCTACCAGGCCAGCGACTACTTCGATGCGATGTACCGCGCGGCCGAGTTCCTGATCGAAACCGGCCATGCCTACGTGGACGAGCAGTCGGCCGAGCAGATGCGCGCCAACCGCGGAGACTTCACCACGCCCGGAACCGACAGCCCGTTCCGCGACCGCGCGCCGGCGGAGAACCTGACGCGCTTCCGCCAGATGCGCGACGGCCAGCTGGCCGACGGCGCCGCGGTCCTGCGCGCGCGGATCGACATGGCCTCGCCCAACATCAACCTGCGCGATCCGGCCATCTACCGCATCCGCCGGGCGACCCACCACCGCACCGGGGACGCCTGGTGCATCTATCCGATGTACACCTTCGCGCACCCGATCGAGGATGCGCTGGAAAACATCACCCACAGCATCTGCACCCTGGAGTTCGAGGACCAGCGCCCGTTCTACGACTGGCTGCTGGAGCGCCTGTCCACGCCCGCCGCCCTGCCCGACGGCCGCGCGCTGGAACCGATCTTCGCCCGGCCCAATCCGCGCCAGTACGAGTTCGCGCGGCTGAACCTGACTTACGTGGTCACCAGCAAGCGCAAGCTCAAGCAGCTGGTGGACGAAGGCCATGTCGCCGGCTGGGACGATCCGCGCATGCCCACCGTCGTCGGCCTGCGCCGCCGCGGCTACACGCCCGAGGCGATCCAGCTCTTCTGCGAGCGCAGCGGCGTCAGCAAGGCCGGCGGCTGGATCGACTACGGCAGCCTGGAGGGCGCGCTGCGCGAGACCCTCGACGCAACCGCCGGCCGCGCGATGGCCGTGCTCGACCCGGTCCGGCTCACCATCACCAACTGGGACGCGCTGATGGGCGCGGGCCGGCTGGACGCCTGCGATGCGCCGGTCAACCCGCACGACCCGGCGCAGGGCCGCCGCAGCTTCCGGTTCGGGCGCGACCTGTGGATCGAGCGCAGCGATTTCGCCGAAGTCCCGCCCAAGGGCTACCACCGCCTGTCCCCGCCGCGCACCGGCGCCGACGGCAGCGCCCTGCCCGGCAGCAAGGTCCGCCTGAAATACGGCCATGTCGTCGAATGCACCGGCTTCGTCAACCATGCCGACGGCACGCTGGCCGAGGTGCAGGCCGTGCTGGTGCCCGACACCAAGAGCGGCACGCCGGGCGCGGACGCGATCAAGGTCAAGGGCGTGATCACCTGGGTGGGCGCCAGCGACGGCCTGCGGGCCGAGGTCCGGCTGTACGACCGCCTGTTCTCCGAGCCCCATCCCGATGCCGGCGGCAAGGACTTCCTCGCCAGCCTGAATCCGGCGAGCCTGCAGACGGTGACGGCCATGCTGGAGCCCTCGCTGGCGCAGGCCCGGCCGGGCGACAGCTTCCAGTTCGAGCGGCACGGCTACTTCGTCGCCGACCGGGAAGACCACCGGGACGGCGCGCTGGTCTTCAACCGTGCGACCGGGCTGAAGGACAGCTGGGCCAAGTGAGGACATCCGATTCCATGCCCAAGCATCTCCTCCAGCGCGGCATCGCGTGCATCGTCATCGGCCTGGCGGTGCTGCTGGCGCCCGGCTTCATCGCCGCGCCCAACCTGCGCGCCACCATCGCCGGCGCCAGCGTGGTCGGCTGGTTCGGCATCGTGCTGGGCGTGGTCCTGGTCGTGGTCGCGCTGCGGCAACGCGCCCTCGGCAAGAAGCGCTAGCCTGCGCGTTCCGGCGCGACCTCCGCGGCGCGGTGCATTCGGCTACACGGTCGTGCGGGCCTTGCCCTACAAACGGGAAACACCGGCAATGCCGGCATCCCCCCGAATGCAGACCGAGGACTCAGCAGGATGGCGAAAAACGATGAAAGAACGGCACCGGGCCTTGCGGCGAACCTGACGGCGAAGCCGCCTTTCCAGGCCGTCGTCCTGGTATGCCGCGAATGCGAGGACCGCAAGGACGGCCCCGAGCACCTGGACAGCCGCCAAGTGCGCAAGGGGCTGAAGCACGCATTGCGGGACCAGCGTCCCAAGGCGCGCATCGTCGAATCCTCCTGCCTCGGCACCTGCCCGAAGAAGGCCCTGATGGTGGCCGCCATGCGATCCGGCCAGGCGATCCGCGGGGTCGGGGTGCAGCCTTCGGACGACCTCGCGCAAATCGCGCTGGTCCTGGGCGCCGCTTCCTGAGCGCGCGATCGCCCGCCCTCCTGTCCCCCACCGAGGCATTCCCATGCGCGCTGTCGTTTTCCATCGCTTCGGCCGTCCGGCCGAAGTCCTCGCCGTAGGAGACCGGCCGGTGCCGCAACCGGGACCGGGCGAGGTCCGCGTCCGCACCCGGCTGTCGCCGATCCACAACCACGACCTGTCGATCGTCAGCGGCACCTACGGCTACCGGCCGCCGCTGCCGGCGATCCCCGGAACCGAAGCCGTCGGCACGGTCGACGCGGTCGGCCCGGACGTCGACCGGCTGCAGATCGGACAGCGCGTCAGCGTGGCCGGTGCCAGCGGAACCTGGGCCGAGTGCTTCGTGGCGGCAGCGGCCAGTGCGGTGCCGATACCCGATGCCCTGGACGACGAAGCCGCCTGCCAGTTGCTCGCGATGCCGCTGTCCGCGGTCATGCTGCTCGACGACCTGCGATTGCAGCCCGGCGCCTGGCTGGTGCAGAACGCCGCCAACGGCGCCGTCGGCCGGCTGGTCGACAGCCTGGCGCCGGGACGCGGGCTGCACGTGGTGAACCTGGTGCGCAGCGCATCGGCCGCACAACAGTTGCGGTCCGAAGGCGTGCAGCATGTCGTCGCCACCGACGCCGAGGGGTGGAAGGACACGGTGGCGCAGCACACCGGCGGCGCGCCGGTGGTCAGCGCGATCGACGGCGTGGGCGGCCGTGGTGCCAAGGACCTCCTGGATGTTCTGGCGACCGGCGCCACCCTGGTGTCCTTCGGCGCCATGTCCGGCGAGCCGCTGTCCATCGATGCGGGACAGCTGATCTTCAAGCAGGCCACCGTGCGCGGCTTCTGGGCCCATGCACGCGGGCAGGAGACGAGCGCGCACGACCGGGAGCGCATGGTCGGACGGGTCATCTCGGACGTGCTGGACGGCACGCTGCGCCTCAAGACCGCATCGCGCCACGGCTTCGGTGACGTGGCCCTGGCCGTTCGCGCCGCGACACAACCGGGACGCGGCGGCAAGGTGGCGCTGCAGCCGGACCGGGATCTTCTGGCAGCCGGCTGAGGGCTCCTCCGGCGCGTTGCCCCGGTTCGCCTTCAGGCGATGCGGAGTCCCGCGACCGCCGGGTCGGCCGGCGGATAGCGCAGCCCGAGCGACTGGAGGGTATCGCGCACCACGGTGGCGATCATCAGGTTGCGATGCGTCTTGGAATTGGCGGGAACGATGGTCCACGGCGCCCATGGCGTGCTGGTGGCGGCCAGCAGGGCGCCGTAGGCCTTCTGGTAATCGCCCCACCGCTCGCGCACCGTCAGGTCGTCCGGGACCAGCTTCCAGTTCTTGCGGGGATCGTCGAGCCGGGCCTGCAGCCGCTCGCGCTGCTCCTCGGAACTGATGTGCAGCAGGAACTTCAGCACTGTCGTCCCCGTCTCGGTCAGCATGCGCTCGAAATCGTTGATCTGCGCGAAGCGGCGCCGGGTTTCCTCGCCGCCGATCTCGCCATTGACGACCGGCACCAGCACGTCCTCGTAGTGGCTGCGGTTGAACACCACGATCTCGCCGGCTCCGGGCACCTGCCGGTGGATGCGCCAGAGATAGTCGTGGTCGCGCTCGACGGCCGTCGGCGCGCGCCAACCCACCGCGCGCACCCCGAGCGGGCTGGTCCGGGCCAGGATGTGGCGGATCGTTCCGTCCTTGCCCGAGGCGTCCGTGCCCTGCAGGATCACCAGCAGCTTGTGGCGGCGGTCCGCGTAGAACAGGTCCTGCAGCGCGTCGATCTCCTGCGCCAGGCGTTCGACCTGCTTCTTGCCCTCCGGCGTATCGCCTTTCAGGAAAGGCCGGGCGTCCGGATCGTAGTCGGCCAGATCCAGCGTTCGGCCCTTGCCGGGCTTGCGGGGGCGCCATGGCGCCAGGATCTTTTCGCAGGGCAGTCGGGGCATTGTTGTTCTTTCGGCGGCAGGGAGAGAACGGATTGGGCCAGCGCCGGGCACCGGCGTGGTTGCACGGTGTATCGCGGAATGCGGCGCGGGCCTGTCGTTTCACGCAGGAGCGCTGGCCGGCCGCAGGGCAAAAAAAATTCCCCTGATTCCCTCCGCAGGAGGAATTCAGGGGAATCCAGATGGTGCCGATGACCGGAATCGAACTGGTGACCTACGCGTTACGAGTGCGTTGCTCTACCAACTGAGCTACATCGGCGAAGCCCGCATTCTAGCATCGGGTTTTACGCAAGAAAGATCCCGCCTTGCGGGATTCAGCAGTCGCGCTCGTGGCGGACCATTTTCTGGCGGGCCCGGTCGGGGTGAACCGACCCGGTCACCGAACGCCGTCTTCGGACGCGCCCCCTGCGCGGACCGGCAAGGTAGTTTCCTTATGTTGCAATTGATAATGAATATCAATATCATCCATACCCCGCCAGCCATCCACCTGTGCTCATGACCGTCTTCCCGGTCCGTCAGGCCCTGCATAGCCAGCAGCGACTCCTGACTCTTTCACGCCCATGGCTCCGCGCAACCCGACCCTCGACCCGTTCCCCCGCCTCTTCCCCTTCCCCTCCACCCCGGCAACCATCTGCCCGGGACGCCACCGCCTGGCCGTCGCAGCAATCCGGATCGCGCTGGCCAGCCTGGGCGCCGCGGCCGCCCATGCGCAGACCGCGACCGCGCCGGCCACGCAGCCGCCGGCATCCACCGCCGAACAGCCGGCGCACCCCGCCCTCCCGCCGACCACCGTGCGCACGCAACGCGACCGGCCGGTGGCCGGCACCGCCACCGTCCTCACCGCCGACGACCTCGAACGCAACCATGCCGCCCGGCCGTCCGACATCGTGCGCTACGAGCCGCTGGTCGGCGCGCCGTCCACTTCCGGCGGAAGCATCTGGGACAGCGGCGGCAACACCGGCTACAACGTGCGCGGCATCGAGGGCAACCGGGTGTCGCTCGATATCGACGGCATCCTGCTGCCCGACGCGGCGCCCAAGCCCGACGGCAACAGCGTCAACGCCTTCGGCATCGGCCGCGAATACTACGATCCGGAAACCTTCCGCGAGGTGCGGATCCAGTCCGGCACCAGCCTGGCCGGCCCGGGCGGTTCGGGCCTGGGCGGCAGCGTGCGCTTCGCCACCAAGGCGCCCGAGGACTACCTGCACGACGGCCATGGCACCTACGGCGCCTACAAGTTCGGCTATTTCGGTGCCGACCGCAGCCGGCTCCACAGCCTCACCGGCGCCGCGCGCCTCGGCAACGTGCAGGGCCTGGCGGTGGAGGTACGGCGCGACGGCCATGCGCAGGAGAACCGGGGCACCACCCGCCCCAACCCGACGGACTGGTCGTCCGATGCCTTCCTCGGCAAGCTGGTCTGGGGCGCCGATACCGACGCGCGCCTGGGCCTGACGCTGGACCACTACCGCCGCGAAGAGGGACGCGACGTGCTGAGCGCCACCGGCCGCTACTACCCGCAGGGCGTGGCCCAGGCCTCCGACGCCCGGCGCACCCGCATCGGCCTGGAACAGGGCTACGCGCCCGCCGGCGGCACCGCGCTCTTCGACCGCATCGAAAGCCGGGTGTACTGGCAGGACGCCTCGGTGGACGACCGCACCGACGCGCTCTACACCTTCGGCAGCCCCAGCCAGCGGGCCATCGACACCGGCCTCTCGACCCGCAGCGTCGGTCTGGCCTTCCAGGCGGACAAGACGCTCGGCCCGGCGCACACCCTGCAGTACGGCCTGGGCCTGGACCGCACCGACACCGCGCGCCCCTGGTCCGAACGCCGCGTGGTGCGGGCCACCGGCGCGGTGCAGTCCACCTCGAAGAACCGCATGGCTGACACCGACACCACCCGGGCCCATGCCTTCGCGCGCGACGAGATCGCCTTCGCCCTCGGCGGCCGCCGCGCCACGCTGACGCCCGGCCTGCGATTCGACTTCCGCAAGGACGATCCGCAGCGCGACGGCTACGCGGTCGCGGTCCCGGCGGCCGCGGCCGAACTGCGCGGAGCCCGCGACAGCGCGCTGTCGCCCAGCCTGGCCTTCGCGCTGGAGCTGGCGCCGGGCTTCACCGGTTTCGCCCAGTACGGCCGGGGCAGCCGCTTCCCGACCGCCGCCGAGCGCACCGGCACCTACGATTCCTTCAGCTACACCGGCGCCGGCACCGGCTACGCGGTGCTCGGCAATCCGGACCTGAGGAAGGAAACCGCCGACGCCTTCGAGGTCGGCATCGACGGCCGGCCGGCCGACGGCCTGACCGTGCGGGCGTCGGCCTTCCACACCCGCTACCGCGACTTCATCGAGTACGTGGCACAGCCCTACGACCGCGAACGCTACCCGACCATCACCCAGGGCCTGTACCGGCCCGCGAACTTCGGCCGCGCCCGCATCCGGGGCCTCGAATTCTCCGGCCGCGCCGCGCTCGGCACCTGGAGCCGGCCGCTGGACGGCTTCAGCCTGCGACTGGCGGCCGGCGTGGCGGAAGGCCGCGCCGAGGCCCGCGGGCAGCGCAGCGGCCTGGCCTCGGTCGCCCCCGCCCGCGGCAGCCTGGGCGTGGGCTACGACGATCCGGGCAAGGCCTTCGGCGGCGCGCTCATCGCCTCGGGCGCCAAAGGCCGGCAGGCGCCGGCGGACCTGGTCTCGGCCGTCGGCAGCGCCGGCAATTTCCGCGTGCCGGGCTACGGCATCCTCGATTTGACCGGCTACTGGCACATCAACCGCCATGCCACGCTCAGCCTCGGCCTGTACAACCTGACGGACCGCAAGTACTGGGACTACGCCGGCGTGCGGGCACTGGCCGCCAGCGCCACCAGCGAGATCGAGCGCCAGAGCCGGCCCGGCCGCACCGTCGCAGCCAGCCTGTCGGTGCGGTTCTGATCCGCTGCGCGTTCCTTCACCCCGCTCCGATTCCTTCCTTGCCCCAATGCACGACCACGCCATGTCCACCCCCTTCCGCCCCGATCGCCGCCAGGCCTCCGCCACCTTCGCCGCCCTGCTGCTGGCCGGCTGCCAGGCACCCGCCCTCACCCGCAGTCCAGCCGGCTCGGACGCTTCCGCCACCGATCTGGCCCGTCGCTGGGCCGAACTGCGCACCGCGCAGCCGCGCCTGAGCGCCCGCGACGCTGCCCGCCAGCTCGGCGCCAGCGAGGCGCAGCTGGTCGCCGCCCAGGTCGGCGGTGGCGCCACCCGGCTGCGTGCCGGCGACGGCCAGGCGCGCGACATCATGGCGCGGGCCCTGGACCTCGGCCCGGTGATGGCGCTGACCCGCAACGAGCACGGCGTCCTCGAATGCACCGGCATTCCCACGCGCCTGCCGCCGGAGGCGGTGCCGCGTCCGACCGGCGATCCCGCGCGCGACGCCGCGCAACAGGCCCGGCAGCGCGATGTCGCCGGCGGCTACCTCGGCGGCCCGATCGACCTGCGCTTCCATTTCGCGCACTGGCACCACGCCTACGCGGTCGTCCAGCCCGGACGCGACGGCGCCGCGCCCGGCCGCAGCCTGCAGTTCTTCGACGCCCACGGCGACGCGGTGCACAAGCTCTACGTGAAGAGCGATGCCGGCGTGCCGGTCTTCGAGCGCATCGCGGCCGATTTCCGCCACGCCGACCAGGGCACCGCGCCGCAGGTGCAGCCCGTGGCGGCTCCGCCGGTCGCCCGGCCCGACGGCGCCATCGACGTGCCGTCGTTCCAGGCGGCCTGGAACGATATGACCGACGTGCACCAGTTCTCGCGGCTGCTGGCCGCGTACGGCCTCACCCGCGAACAGGCGCTGCGGCTGGCGCCGGCCGGCAGCGCCCGGCGCGTCGCGCCACGGAGCCTGCGCAGCCTGCTCGACGGGGCCGCCGCTCGGAAAATCCCGATCATGGTGTTCCTGGGCAACCCGGGCGTGACGCAGATCTACAGCGGCCCCGTCGCCAAGACCGCCGCCGCAGGCGACTGGTACAACGTGCTCGACCCGGACGTCGACCTGCACCTGCGCGAAACCGGCATCGCATCGGCCTGGGTGCTGCAGCGCGGCAACATCCATTCGGCGGAATTCTTCGACCGCGACGGCGTCCCGGTCGTCAGCTTCTTCGGCGTGCGCGAACGCGGCCGGCCCCAGCCGGAAGCCTGGACGGCGCTGCTGCGGTCCTTGCCGGCCTGAATCCGACCGCTAGCATCGACCGGCTTCCCGGTCAACAACAGCCGGCTCTGCCCATAAATGAGGCACCCCAAGGTCGACCCTTCAAAAACAAGGACTTGAACCACCAATCCCTGTGGATAGAGCGGGTTACCCACACAGTTGTTCATCGTGTACGGGGAAAAGTCGGCACCGGCACCGGTCGGCTTTACGAAGTCGGCCCTTCGGCGGGCCTGCCGGGATGCCGTCTGCGGCGAATGCTACGGTTTCCATAGCAGATCCGATCCGGGCATCCCGCGCCGCCGGTCCGCCGGTTTACAGTCCTGCCCGTGGCCATTCCCCAGTCGTTCATCCAGGAACTCGTTTCGCGCACCGATGTCGTCGAGGTCGTCGGCCGCCATGTGCAGCTGAAGAAGGCCGGCGCCAACTTCATGGGCCTGTGCCCGTTCCACGGCGAGAAGTCGCCCTCGTTCTCGGTCAGCCCGACCAAGCAGTTCTACCATTGCTTCGGCTGCGGCGCGAGCGGCGACGCGCTGCGTTTCATGATGGAGTACGAAGGCATGGGCTTCCTGGAAGCGGTGCGCGAGCTGGCCCAGCAGCACGGGCTCGACGTGCCCGACGACGCCTCGCCGCAGGACCGCGCCCAGGCCGCCGCGCAGCGCCAGAAGCAGGCCACCCTGACCGACGTGCTCGAGAAGGCGGGCGAGGCCTACCGCAAGGCGCTGCGCAGCGCGCCCCGCGCGGTGGACTACCTGCGCAACCGCGGCCTGTCCGGCGAGATCGCCAAGCGCTTCGGCCTGGGCTACGCGCCCGAAGGCTGGCGCCACCTGGCCGGCGTCTTCCCCGACTACGCGGAGCCGCTGCTCGTCGAGAGCGGGCTGGTCATCAGCTCGGCCGAGGAAGGCACCGCGCCCGCGGCCGACGAGAAGCGCTACGACCGCTTCCGCGACCGCGTCATGTTCCCGATCCGCAACGTCAAGGGCGAGTGCATCGGCTTCGGCGGCCGGGTGCTGGGCGACGAGAAGCCCAAGTACCTCAACTCGCCCGAGACGCCGGTCTTCAGCAAGGGCCGCGAACTCTACGGCCTGTTCGAGGCCCGCGGCGCCTTGCGCGAGCACGGCTACGCCCTGGTCACCGAGGGCTACATGGACGTGGTGGCGCTGGCGCAACTGGGCTTCCCCAACGCGGTGGCGACCCTCGGCACCGCCTGCACGCCCGACCACCTGCAGAAGCTGCTGCGCTTCACCGACGCGGTCACCTTCAGCTTCGACGGCGACGCGGCCGGCCGGCGCGCGGCGCGCAAGGCGCTCGACGCGGCGCTGCCGCTGGCCACCGACCTGCGCAGCATCCGCTTCCTGTTCCTGCCGGCCGAGCACGATCCGGACAGCTTCGTCCGCGCCCACGGCCCGGAGGCCTTCGCGGAGCTGGCCGCCTCGGCGACGCCGCTCAGCCGCTTCCTGATCGACTCGGCGCGCGAGGGTTGCGACCTGGACACCGCCGAGGGCCGCGCCCGCATGCAGGCCGCCGCGCTGCCGCTGTGGAGCGCCCTGCCCGAGGACGGCGGCCTGCGCCGCCAGCTCATCGCCGACATCGCCGCGCAGGTGCGGCTCGACGCGCAGGAGCTGTCGTCGCTGTGGGCCGCCCAGGCGACCCGCTCCCGGGCGCGCACCGCCGACCGGACGGAGCGCGGCGACGCGGGCCATGCCCCGCCGCCCCACGACTCCGCCCCTGCGGGCATGCCGTCCTACGACGACGAGCCCTGGCATCCGTACGAGGCCGCCTCCGCCGGCGGGTGGGAACAGCCGCAGGGCTGGAGCGAACCGGCGGCCCCGTACCACGGCGGTGCCGGAGGCCAGGGCAGCCACTCGGGGCGCGACTGGAAAAGCGGCGGCAAGGACGGCTGGAAAGGCCGCGGGAAGGGCGACTGGCGAGGCGGCCCGGGCGGTCGCAAGGGCGGCCCGAGCGGCGGTGCCGCGGACGCGCCCCGCACGCCGCGCACCCGGCCGCTGAGCCGCGCGGACCATGCGGCGCGGCTGCTGCTGCGCCACATGGAGCTGCTGGAGCACCTCACCGACGAGGACCACGCGATGCTGTGCGAACTGCCCGCGCCGCACGGCCCGGTCTTCGCCTGGCTCGAAGGCCAGTTCCACGAGCACGGCGCCCTCGACTGGCCCGGCCTGCAGGCGAACCTGCCGGGCGCCGACTGCGAGGACGACGCGATGCGCCTGCTGCGGTCGCAGCAGGCGCTGCCGGCCGGCGGCGACGGCACGGCCGGCCCCACGCCGCACGAACTGCGGCTGGAACTGCGCGGCCTGCTCAACCGCCTGCTGGTCGAGCGCATCGAGCGGCAGGAGAAGGAAACCATCGCCGCCATCGAGCGTGGCGATGCCGATGCCTCCGGGCGCTACCGCGCGCTGCAGCAGCGCAAGCGCGAACTGCAGAACTCGGTCGCCGCCGCCCTGAAGGCCTGAGCGCGCCCGGCCGGGCCCGGGCGTCCGGGCCCCGGCCGCACTGTCGGGCCGCCGCCTTTCCCGGCCCTTCGCCTCCGGAAACGCGGGCTTGAAAAAAAGCCCTTTCGCTATAATTGAAGGTTTGCTGACGGCAAGAGCGACAGCAGTACCTCCGGACACCCGCCAACCGATGCCAACGCGCGCACGACCGGCCGACCTTCCTTCCGCAAGGGCTGCACTCCAAATGATCGCCCATCCACCTTGCCGCCGGGGGAATCCTCCCCACATGCTGGCAACGGGGCTCCCCACCCCCGCCTTTGCACACCCGCGCCGCGAGTGCATGGCGTACGCATATACGTGTATCTCTTTGTGTCAGTTTTGAATCCGAGGTGTCCGCATGCCTTCTCAAAAGTCCGCGAAGTCCGTTCCTCCCGTGATGCCCGCCAAGCCGCCTGCCGCACCAGTTTCCAGGAAAACCAAGACAGTGTCCGAAACCAAGCCATCGACTGCCGACATCGCGCTCACGCCCGAGGAATTGCGTAACAGATCCAAGGCCGACCTTGTCGCCGCCGCCAACGAGCTGCTGAAAAAGCCCAAGAAGGCCCGCGTGGTCAAGGCCGGCACGATCGCCGGCAGCCTGGCGACCACGCCCGCGGCCGAGTCCGCCGCGGCGGATGCGGCCGTGGCCCAGGCCGCCGCCAAGCCGGCCAGGAAGGTCGCCGCCAAGACCGCGGCCGCGAAGACGCCTGCCGCCAAGACGGCGGCGGCCGGCGGCGCCAAGCGCGGGCCGAAGCCCAAGGCGGACAGCATCGACGGCGGCGACGACGACCTGGACATCGAGGACGACCTGACCGACGGCGACGCCGAGGGCGAAACGGACCTGGCCGAGGAACCGGCGACGGCGGACGCCACCGCGACCGACGCGCCGGTCGAGAAGGTCAAGCCGCTGCGCATGAAGATCAGCAAGGCGAAGGAACGCGCGCTGATGAAGGAATTCGGCCTGGACGAGACCGTCCTGTCCGAAGAGGACATGGCCAAGCGCCGCTCGCGCCTGAAGACGCTGATCACGCTGGGCAAGACGCGCGGCTTCCTGACCCAGGTCGAGATCTCCGACCACCTGCCCGACAAGCTGGTCGACGCCGAGACCATGGAAGTCGTGGTCACCATGCTCAACGACATGGGCGTGGCGGTGTACGAGCAGATGCCCGACGCCGAGACCCTGTTCCAGAACAACGTCACCCCGACCGCCGCGACGGTCGAGGAAGCCGAGGAAGAGGCCGAAGCCGCCCTCTCCACCGTGGACAGCGAGTTCGGCCGCACCACCGACCCGGTCCGCATGTACATGCGCGAGATGGGCACGGTCGAGCTGCTGACCCGCGAAGGCGAGATCGAGATCGCCAAGCGCATCGAAGGCGGCCTGCAGGCGATGATGGAAGCCATCTCCGCCTCGCCGGCCACCATCAAGGAGATCCTCTCCATGGGCGAGGACATCCGCGAGGGCAAGGTCGTCATCTCGACCGTGGTCGACGGCTTCTCGAATCCCAACGAGGCCGACGACTACGTGGCCGAGGAGGACTTCGACGAGTTCGACGAGGAAGACGACGACGACGGCAAGGGCGGCAGCAAGGCCCTGACCAAGAAGCTCGAGGAACTCAAGCGCGAAGCCCTCAGCCGCTTCGACCGCCTGCGCGAGCTGCACGAGAAGATGGCCGCGGTCTACGCCAAGGAAGGCTACGGCACGCCGACCTACGCCAAGACGCAGGCCGCGCTGTCGGAGGAGCTGATGACCATCCGCTTCACCGCCAAGACCATCGAGAAGCTCTGCGACATGGTGCGCGCCCAGGTGGACGACGTGCGCAAGAAGGAGCGCGAGCTGCGCCGCATCATCGTGGACAAGTGCGGCATGCCGCAGGAAACCTTCATCAAGGATTTCCCGCCGAACCTGGTCAACCTGAAGTGGGTCGAGAAGCAGGCGTCGGCCGGCAAGCCCTGGAGCACCGTGATGTCGCGCAACATCCCGCCGATCCAGGAACTGCAGCAGCGACTGATCGACCTGCAGGAGAAGGTGGTGGTGCCGCTCGCCGAGCTGAAGGACATCAACAAGCGCATGAACAGCGGCGAGACCTCCTCGCGCGATGCCAAGAAGGAGATGATCGAGGCCAACCTGCGGCTGGTGATCTCCATCGCGAAGAAGTACACCAACCGCGGCCTGCAGTTCCTGGACCTGATCCAGGAAGGCAACATCGGCCTGATGAAGGCGGTGGACAAGTTCGAGTACCGCCGCGGCTACAAGTTCTCGACCTACGCGACCTGGTGGATCCGCCAGGCGATCACCCGGTCCATCGCCGACCAGGCGCGCACCATCCGCATCCCGGTGCACATGATCGAGACGATCAACAAGATGAACCGCATCTCGCGCCAGCACCTGCAGGAATTCGGCTTCGAGCCGGACGCCAGCATCCTGGCCGAGAAGATGGAGATTCCGGAAGACAAGATCCGCAAGATCATGAAGATCGCCAAGGAGCCGATCTCGATGGAAACCCCCATCGGCGACGACGACGACAGCCACCTGGGCGACTTCATCGAGGACGGCGCCAACACAGCCCCGATCGAGGCCGCGATGCAGGCCGGCCTGCGCGACGTGGTCAAGGACATCCTCGACGGCCTGACGCCGCGCGAAGCCAAGGTGCTGCGCATGCGCTTCGGCATCGAGATGTCGACCGACCACACGCTGGAGGAAGTCGGCAAGCAGTTCGACGTGACCCGCGAACGCATCCGCCAGATCGAGGCCAAGGCGCTGCGCAAGCTCAAGCACCCGAGCCGCAGCGACAAGCTGCGCAGCTTCATCGACACGTTGTAAGCCTCCAGCCTCCGGTGCCCCGATCGGCGCCCTGCCCAGGTTCCACCTGCGCAGGGCGCTATTTTTTTGGGAGCACCCTGCCTGCCTGGCGGGGGCCTTACCAGTCCGATTCGCGTTCCGGCGTGGCGCCGATGCGGTGCACCGACAGGTCGGCGCCGTCGAACTCCTCTTCCTGGCTCAGCCGCAGGCCGACGGTCCAGCGCAGCAGCCCGTAGACCGCGAAGCCGCCGGCCAGCGCCCAGGCCACGCCCAGCAGCGTGCCGAGCGCCTGCGCGCCCAGGCTGACGCCGCCCATGCCGCCCAGCGCCCGGCTGCCGAAGATGCCCGCCGCGATGCCGCCCCAGGCGCCGCACAGGCCGTGCAGCGGCCAGACGCCGAGCACGTCGTCGATCTTCCAGCGGTTCTGCGTCAGGGTGAACATCCGCACGAAGATCGCCGCCGCGATCGCCCCCACCGCCAGCGCGCCCACCGGATGCATCAGGTCGGAACCCGCGCACACCGCCACCAGGCCGGCCAGCGGGCCGTTGTGCACGAAGCCCGGGTCGTTGCGGCCCAGCACCAGCGCGGCCAGCGTGCCGCCGGCCATCGCCATCAGGGAGTTGACCGCCACCAGGCCGGAGATCTTGTCGAGCGTCTGCGCGCTCATCACGTTGAAGCCGAACCAGCCCACGATCAGGATCCAGGCGCCGAGCGCGAGGAACGGGATGCTCGACGGCGGATGCGCCGAGATCGCGCCGTCCTTGCGGTAGCGGTTGCGCCGCGCGCCCAGCAGCAGCACCGCCGGCAGGGCCAGCCAGCCGCCCACCGCGTGCACCACCACCGAACCGGCGAAGTCGTGGAACTCGGCGCCCGTCCAGCGCAGCAGCGCCGCCTGCACCCCGAAGCGCTGGTTCCAGGCCACGCCCTCGAAGGCCGGGTACACCAGGCCGACGATCACGGCGGTCGCCAGCAGCTGCGGGCCGAAGCGCGCCCGCTCGGCGATGCCGCCCGAGATGATGGCCGGGATGGCCGCGGCGAAGGTCAGCAGGAAGAAGAATTTGACCAGCCCGTAGCCGTGGAAAGCCGCGAGCTGCTCGGCGCCCGCCAGGAAATGCGTGCCGTAGGCGACGCCGTAGCCCACCAGGAAATAGACCACGGTCGAGACCGACAGGTCGGCCAGGATCTTGACCAGGGCGTTGACCTGGTTCTTCTTGCGGACGGTGCCGAGTTCGAGGAAGGCGAAGCCCGCGTGCATGGCCAGCACCAGGATGCCGCCGAGGAGGATGAATAGCGCGTCAGCGCCCTGTTTGAGTGCGTCCATGGATCGGAAAATGTCTTGTTGTGCCTTGTGTTGGTGCAATGCACGCATTGCGTGCGTCGCGCACCACGCGGAAGCAAATAACAAGCCAAATCCGTGCGCTCCTGCCGCGCCGCACCAAAACGGTGGAGCGGCGCGGCGGCCCGCATGCTCAGGCGTCCGAGGCGGCCAGTTCGCCCGACTGCGCCAGCGCGTCGGCGATGGCCTGCTCGCGCGCCTCGCCGCCCAGGCCGAGGCCTTCGGCGCGGATCACGGCGACGTCGGCGATGCCCAGGAAGCCGAAGACGGCGCGCAGGTAGGCCTCCTGGTGGTCCATCGCGGCCTCGGCCGGCGTGCCCGCGAGCTTTCCGCCGCGCGAGGACACCACCACCACCCGCTTGCCGCCGGCCAGGCCCTCCGGACCGGCGGCGGTGTAGCGGAAGGTGCGGCCCGCCTGCGCGATGCGGTCGATCCAGGCCTTGAGCTGCGTCGGCACGCTGAAGTTGTACATCGGCGCGCCGACCACCACCGCGTCGGCGGCCAGGAACTCGGCGAGCACTTCCTCGGTCAGCGCCAGTTCGGCGCGGACGGCGGCGCTCTCGGGCGCCGGGGCGCCGGGCGCCGGCCGCAGGGCCCGCAGCAGTTCGCCGCCGAGGTGCGCCAGCGGCTCGGCCGCCAGGTCGCGGTAGGTCACGACGGCGTTCCCGCCCGCCCGGCCGGCCAGCACGCGGGCGGCGGCGGCGGTGATCTGGCGCGAGACGGAGGCGGTGCCCAGGGGGCTGGAATCGAGATGCAGGATGTTCATGGCGGTTGCTCCGAAAAGGAATGGCGGCCGGTGGCTGCCCAGGACTCCATGGTATGCGGCAACAATCCGCCGACAATAGCCAGCTCCGGGATGGATCTACCTGATTCCGGCAACAATCGTCCCGACGAAAGCCGGCGGTTCCGGCCAACCAGCCTTTCTTCCCCATGCAAGACCTCGACGATCTGGCCCTGTTCGCGCAGGTGGTGGACCACGGCGGCTTCAGCGCCGCGGCCCGGGCGCTCGGGCTGCAGACCTCGCGCGTGAGCCGGCGCATCGCGGCGCTGGAAACGCGCCTGGGCGTGCGGCTGCTGCAGCGCAGCACCCGGCGGGTGGCGGTCACCGACGTGGGCCAGCGCTTCTATCCGCATTGCGCCGCGCTCGTGGCCGAAGCCCGGGCGGCGCAGGACGTGATCGACCGCACCCGCAGCGCGCCCCAGGGCCTGGTGCGCCTGGCCTGTCCGCAGGGCTTGCTGCAGAACGGCGTGGGGGCGATCGTGTCGCGCTACCTGGCGGCCCATCCGCAGGTGCGGCTGCAGGTGGAGGCGACCAACCGGCGCATCGACGTGATCGACGAGGGCTTCGACATCGCGCTGCGGGTGCGCAACCCGCCGCTGGAGGACTCGGACCTGGTGGTGCGGCCGCTGGCGCAGAGCCGGGTGGTCATGGTGGGCAGCCCGGCCCTGCTGGCGCGCGACGGCCGGCCCGCGCGGCTGGAGGACCTGGACCGGTTGCCGACCATGGGCTTCGGCGGGGCGGCCGGCAAGGGCCAGGGCCCAGCGCCGCACGCCTGGACCTTCGCCGCGCCGGACGGCAGCACCCTCACCCGTCCCCATGCGCCGCGGCTGACGGTGGACGACTTCGCCACCCTGCGCCAGGCGGCGCTCGACGGCGTGGGCATCGTCTACCTGCCGCTCTACATGGTCCAGGCCGCACTGGAATCCGGCGCGCTGGAACGGGTGCTGCCCGATTTCAGCCTGCCCGACGGCATCGTGCACCTGGTGTTCGCCTCGCGCCGCGGGCTGGTGCCCGCGGTGCGGGCGCTGGTGGATGCGCTGGTGGACGGTTTCGCCGACGGGCAGCCGGGCTGCTGACCGGGTGGCGCCTCGGCGCCGGTGCAACGGGTCAGGCGAAGGACCGGAACACCGCGTCGAGCCGCGCGAGGTAGGCCGCCTTGGCCGCGTCGTCGGCGAAGCTGCCCTCGAAGGCGTTGCGGCCGAGCCGGTAGGCGTGGCGGGCGGTGAGGCCGGTGGCGGCGAAGACCTGCAGGAAGTTGTCGTTCATGTAGCCGCCGAAATACGCCGGGTCGTCGGAATTGACGGTGGCGACGATGCCCGCGTCCAGCAGGCGGCCCAGATTGTGGTCGGCCAGGTCGGGGAAGACGCGCAGCTTCTGGTTGGACAGCGGGCAGACGGTGAGCGGGATGCGCTCGCGCGCCAGCCGCTCCATCAGTTCCGGATCGTGGACGGACTGCACGCCGTGGTCGATGCGCTCCACCCGCAGCACGTCGAGCGCGCTGCGCACGTACGCGGGCGGGCCTTCCTCGCCGGCGTGGGCGACGAGGCGCAGGCCGAGTTCGCGGCAGCGGGCGAAGACGCGGGCGAACTTCTCGGGCGGATGGCCCAGCTCGCTCGAATCCAGGCCGACGCCGACGATGCGGTCCAGGAAGGGCATCGCCTGCTCCAGCGTGGCGAAGGCGTCCTCTTCCGACAGGTGGCGCAGGAAGCACAGGATCAGCACCGCGTCGATGCCGTGCCGCGCCTTCGCCTCGCGGCAGGCGCCCTCCAGGCCCTCGACGACCGCCCGCATCGGCACGCCGCGCGCGGTGTGGGTCTGCGGATCGAAGAAGAGTTCGGCGCGCACCACCTCGTCGGCCGCGGCGCGGGCGAAGTAGGCCATCGCCATGTCGTGGAAATCCTGCGCGTGCAGCAGCACGCTGGCGCCGGCGTAGTAGATGTCGAGGAAGCTCTGCAGGTCGGTGAAGGCGTAGGCGCGGCGCAGGTCGTCGACGCCGGCGTAGGGCAGCGCGACGCCGTTGCGCGCCGCCAGGGCGAAGATCAGCTCGGGCTCCAGCGAGCCCTCGATGTGGATGTGCAGCTCGGCCTTGGGCATGGCGCGCAGCAGCGCGGGCAGGCGCTCGGCCGGGATGGCGTCGATGGCGGAGAGGAAGTCGTCGGCGGGAGTGTTCATGGCGGCGCGCGGGAGGTCGGAGGGCATGTCTCGACGCTAGCACAGCCCGTGCCTCCCCCCGCCCGGTGCGCGCGGATACGGCGCCGCGGGCGCGATGCGCCTACCATCGCCGGGTCGGCCGCCCGTCCCCGGACGCGCCGCCCTGCTGCCTCCTCTTCGCAACCGCCCGGCACCGTCCGCGGCCCGATCCCCCCGATCCCATGTCCCTGTCCCGCCTGCGCGCCGAATGGTTCCCCAACGTCCCGCGCGAACTGATGGCCGGCGCCGTCGCCACCTTCGCGCTCATTCCCGAGGTCATCGCCTTCTCCTTCGTCGCCGGGGTGGACCCGGCGGTCGGCCTGTTCGCCTCCTTCGTCATCAGCCTGGTGATCGCCTTCACCGGCGGCCGGCCGGCGATGATCTCGGCGGCCGCCGGCTCGGTGGCGCTGGTGGCGGCGCCGCTGGTGCAGTCGCACGGCCTGCCCTACCTGCTGGCCGCCGGCGTGCTGGCCGGGCTGGCGCAGATCGCCTTCGGGCTGCTGCGCATGGGCGTGCTGATGCGCTTCGTGTCGAGTTCGGTGCGCACCGGCTTCCTGAACGCGCTGGCGGTGCTGATCTTCTCGGCGCAGCTGCCGCACCTGCGGGGCGCGGGCGTCGCCACCTGGGCGATGCTGGCGCTGGGCCTGGCGATCATCTACGGGCTGCCGCGCCTGGGGCTGCGCGCCTTCACGGTCGTGCCCTCGCCGCTGGTCTGCATCCTGGCGCTGAGCGCCGTCGCCGCCGCCTTCGGCCTGCCGCTGCCCACGGTGGCCGACCTGGGCCGCCTGCCCGACGCCCTGCCCGCCTTCGGCCTGCCGGCGGTCCCCGCGACATGGGAGACGCTGCGCATCGTGGCCCTGCCGGCGCTGGCCATCGCGATGGTCGGCCTGCTCGAATCGATGATGACCGCCAGCGTGGTCGACGAGATGACCGGCACGCCCAGCTCCAAGAACCGCGAGTGCTCCGGCCTGGGCGCGGCCAACATCGCCGCCAGCCTGTTCGGCGGCATCGCCGGCTGCGGGATGATCGGCCAGACGGTCAGCAACCTGAAGTACGGCGGCCGAGGCCGGCTGTCCACGCTGTTCGCCGGCGCGTTCCTGCTGATCCTGATGGTGGCGCTCAAGCCCTGGGTGTCGCGCGTGCCGGTGATCGCGCTGGTGGCGATCATGGTCATGGTCTCCATCGCCACCTTCGACTGGAAATCGCTCGGCACGCTGGTGCGGCATCCGCGCACCTCCAGCCTGGTGATGCTGGCGACGGTGGCGGTCACCCTCGCCACCCACAACCTGGCGGCGGGCGTGGCGGTGGGCGTGGTGCTCAGCGGCGTGTTCTTCGCCTCCAAGGTGTCGCGCATGCTGGACGTGCGAGCGGTGGACGACCCGGCCACCGGCGCACGCGTCTGGACGGTCACGGGCCAGGTGTTCTTCGCCTCGGCCGACGCGTTCGTGGATGCCTTCGACGTGCTCGACGCCGAATGCCGCGCGGTGCGCATCGACGTGTCGCAGGCGCATTTCTGGGACGTGACCGCGGTCGCCGCGCTCGACAAGGTGGTGCTGCGGCTGCGGCAGCACGGCTGCACGGTGGACGTGGTCGGCCTGAACCGCGCCAGCGCGGTGCTGGTGGACCGGCTGGGCCTGGGCGGTTCGCTGGCGGACCCTCGAAAAGGATAGCAGCCTGCCGGCATTCCGCCTTGGCTGGCGGAGGTTTCACGCCCGGAAGAGATCAGCAGGTGCCGAAGCCGATGCCCCGTTCCTTCAGGTAGCGCCGGTAGGCCGACGAGGCGCGGTCGGCGGCGGTGTGCAGTTCGGCCCGCAGGTCCAGCGGCAGGCGCTTGGGGCGCTGCGACTCCAGCACCGGCTGGTCCTGCCGGAAGATCGTGTCCTGGAAGGCGCGCAGCTTCTCGTCCGTCGAGTCGAAATCCGCCACCGCCAGCCGGAACCAGACGCGGCTCGCCTCGGGCGACACCGGGCAGACGAAGAGCGCGATGGATTCCCGGTAGCCCGCGGGCGCGCCGGCCGCGGCGTCGGGCACCTTGGTCAGGATGGCGGTGTACGGCGCGTTGACCTCGTAGCCGTAGGCGACCTGTGCCGGCGCGGTGGCGCGCGGGTTGGACTGCGGCTGCCAGGCCTTGCAGTCGATGGCGACCAGGCCGGTGGCGGTGCGCTCGACCCGGTAGTCGTCGATGGCGGTGGCGTCGCGGCTGCCGAGCCAGCCCTCGTGCACGAAGCCGAAGTGCGACAGGTCGAGGAAGTTCTCGACGATGCGCGGCGCGCTGGCCGCCACGTCGTAGGGGCCGCAGTTGAGCTTGCGCAGCGGCGCGTCGGCCTCGGCGGCGAAGGCGGGCAGGTCGGCGTCGCCGGGCGCCAGCCGCACCCAGACGAGCCCGTAGGCCTCGCGCACCGCATGGATCGCCACGCGATGGCCGGCGGGCGGGACGAAGCCCGGCAGCGCCGGGACCGCCGTGCAGCGGCCGCCGCCCTCGAACTGCCAGCCGTGGTACGGGCACTCCAGGCGGCCCTCCGCGACGCGGCCGAGCGACAGGCGCGCGCCCCGGTGCGGGCAGCGGTCCGGGAAGGCGTGCGGCGCGCCCTCGCGGTCGCGCCAGAGGACGATGTCCTCCTCCAGCAGCCGCGCGGCCAGGGGCGCGTCGCCCACGTCGTCGGAAAGGGCCACGGGGTGCCAGTGCTGTTGTTCGATCATGGTGCGTCGTTGTCGTGGGGGAAATCGGCGGAGCGTGCGCGGCGGCGCGGCGGGCCGTCGTCCGGTGCGCCCGAGGAGTTTGCCACCGCCCCGCGCCCGGAATGCATCGCCCGGCCCGGCCTTGCCGGCGGTCGGCCGCAGGTCGCCTACGCCACCCCCGCATGGTCCACCGCGTACTTGACGAGCGCCGCCTGCCCTTCGATGTGCAGCTTGCGGCGCAGGTGCAGGCGGTGCGTCTCCACGGTGCGCACCGACGCCCCCAGCCGCCGGGCGATCTCCCGGTTGGAGCAGCCCTGGGCCAGCAGCGCGAGCACGTCGGCCTCGCGCGGCGTCAGCTCGCGTTGCGCCCGGTCCGGACCGGGCGATGCCTGGAGCACCTGCATCACCGGCGGGCTGAAACAGGTCTCGCCCCGGTGCACCTTGCACAGCGCATCCACCAACTGCTGCGCGGGCTCGTCCTTCAGGACGTAGCCCCGCACGCCGAGCGATACCGCGCGCCGGATGTACTCGGGATCGCGGTGCATCGACAGCACCAGGATCCGGATCTCCGGAAACCGGCTGCCGAATTCCGCCGCGAGCTGCAGTCCGCTGGCGTCGGGCATGCGGATGTCGGTCACCACGATGTCGGGACGGAGCCGTTCGGCGAACAGCAGCGCCTCCGCCATGCCGCCGACGTCGCCCGCGACCCGGATGCCGGGCGTGGCCTCCAGCCGCATCCGCACGCCGTCGCGCACCAGCGGATGGTCGTCCACCAGGAGCACCTGCACCGGGGCGCTCACGATGCGGCCTCCGCCGCCGCCGCGCGGCCCCACGGACCGCGCGCCGGCGCGGCGCGCGCGGCACCGATCGGCAGGTCGGCCCGCACCGCCGTCCCGCGCCGGCCGGACGCCACCACGAAGCGCCCCTCCAGCCCTTCGATGCGCTCGCGCATGTTGCGCAGGCCGATGCCGCCCTGCCCGTCGGACTGCACCTTGCGCAGCGCGAATCCCCGGCCGTCGTCCCGCACCGTCAGCCGCACCCTGCGCGCGGTGAAGCGGAGCACCACCTCGATACGGCCCGCCTGGGCATGCGCGAACGCGTTGGTCAGCGCCTCCTGGGCGACGCGGAACAGCGCCGTGCTGTGCGCCGTGGGAAGGACCGCGGGCAATCCCTCGGTGCGGAACGCGACGCCGCAGCCGGCCTGCGCCCGCACCTGATCGATCAGCAGGGCGAGCGCGGGCGCCAGGCCCAGGTCGTCGAGCAGCGCCGGCCGCAGCCCGTGCGAGACGCGCCGGATCTCCACCAGCGCGTCGTTCAGCCGCCCGAGGCCCTGCTCCAGGATCCGGCCGGAGCGCGACGCCCCGTCCTGCGGCGCCTTCGGCAGCGTCAGCTGGGCGGTCTCGAACAGGAACTTCGACGAGACGAGGACCTGCACCACCCCGTCGTGCAGCTCGCGCGCCACCCGCACCCGCTCGTCCTCCTGCGAACGCACCACCCGGCGGGCCAGCTGCCGCAGCTTGGCGCTCGCCACGCGGTGGTCGCTGATGTTGAGCACCAGGCCGGCGCAGCCGACCAGCACCATGCAGAGCGCGGCGATGGAATAGATGCGGGTGCGGGTCGCGCGGATGTTGTCCTGCGCCGCCGTCTCGATCTTGCGCAGCGCGTCTTCCACGTCGTCCAGGTAGAGGCCCGTGCCCAGGACCCAGCCCCACGCGGGCACGCCGCTGACGAAAGCGAGCTTCGGCACGGTCCGCCGGGTCGAGGGCTTCTGCCACGGATAGCGCACGAAACCGCCGCCCGCCTCGGCCTTGGCGAGGATGAGGCGGGCCGGCACCTCGCCGCCGGGGCTGCCCGGGTCGCACAGGTCGACCCCGGACTGGCCCATCTGCCGCGCGTCGAGCAGGACGTTGCCGTTCCGGTCGTACACGAAGAAGTAGCCGTCGTCGCCGAACTTCATGCCGTTGAGGACCGCGAGCGCCTGGCGCTGCTGCTCGTGCGTCGCCCGGTCCGTCCCCGCCAGCTGCGCGATCGCGGTGCCGGCCAGCTGGACGTAGTGGCGAAGCTCGGTCTCCTTGCTGTGGAGGTAGGCCGTCTCCACCAGCGCGCGTTCCTGCCGCGCGAGCCTGAGCGTCTGGTGCTGCATGGTGATGGCCACGAGCGTGAGCGCGCCCAGCAGGGGCACCGTCGTGAACAGGACAAATTTCCATCGCAGCTGCATGGCATCCGGAATATCGTTCTTGAAGGAACCAGGATTATCTCCGGAACGGCCCGGACGATTAACGCGCACTACGCGTTGGAAATGCTCCGACGGAAGGCCGAGCATAATCCTCCGCAGTATTTCAGCAGAATTCCGGCGAGGCACGGTACCGGACAAACCCGCCGCAGGCGGGGCGCCTCGCGAAGCGTCCGGACCGAATACTCCCCCGGACTGTAGAGCAGCGCACCATCCTGGGCGCATCATCTTCAGCTTGCATTCACCAAGCAAGCCGCATGCCAAAAATCCTCGGCGGTTTTATGAGAACCCTCTCCTGATTATCTACGTAGCACTGCGTAAGGGAAAAATCACGCCGCTCCGGTGATTTTCCGAACCTAGAATCCGCCTACCAGATTGAGGCGCCCTCCAATCCCTGGGTTTTCACCATTCCACTCACCGGAGGATTTACCTATGGATATTCGAACACCGGCATCCCGGATGGCGGCGGTCGCCGCCGCCGCCTGCGTGGCGCTGCTGTCGGGCTGCGCCGCGCCCGCCAAGCGCGAGGTGCTGTCCACCGACCGGATCTACCCGGCCATCGGCCCCTACTCGCAGATGGTGTCGCACGGCGGCACCCTGTACTTCTCGGGCGTGCTGCCGCTCAACGCGCAGGGCACCGCCGTCGCCGGCGCCACCATCGAGGAGCAGACCCGCGCGGTGCTCGACTTCATCGGCGCCAAGCTCCGGTCGCAGGGCCTGGGCTACGAGGACGTGCTGTCCACCACGGTCTACATGAAGGACCTGGGCGAGTTCGCCGCGATGAACAAGGTCTACGCCGAGTACTTCAAGAGCCAGGCGCCGGCGCGCGCCACGGTCGAGGTCGCGCGACTGCCGCGCGACGTGAAGATCGAAATCTCCGCCATCGTCGGCCGCCGCTGACATCCTCTTCCCGGAGCGAACACACCATGTCCGACCATTCCGTTTCCGCCCTCCGTCCCGCCTCCGCCGCCTCCCTGGTGGACGGCCTCCCCCCGGCGCTCGCCTCCCTGCGCGACGACGCCCTGTCCAAGCGGCGCGGGTTCCTGCGCATGCTCGGCTACGGCGCGGGCGCCGCCACCCTCGGCCCGCTGCTGGGCGCCTGCGGCAGCGGCAACGCGCAGACCTCCGCCGAGGTGCTGCGCAGCCAGCTCGCGCAGGACGAGCCCTTCTGGACGAACGTGCAGAACATGTTCGTGCTCAACCCGCAGAAGACCTTCATGAACATCGGCACCGCCGGCTCGATGCCGTCGATGGTGCTGGACCTGTTCGCGGAGGAGAACCGCAAGAAGGCGGTGGAGTCGGGCAACGGCTACAGCAACCTGCTGGACCTCCGGCAGAAAGTGGCGCCCTCGTTCGGGGTGGATGCGAGCGAGCTGGCCTTCTCGGCCAACACTTCCTCGGGCATGTGCCACGCGATCCTCGGGCTCGACTGGCAGCGCGGCGACGTGGTGGTCACCACCAACCACGAGCATCCCGGCGGCGACATCCCGCTCGCGATCGCGGTGGACCGCTACGGCATCGAGGTGTCGCGCATCGCCATGCCGGTGGGCAACAACCAGACCGCGGCCACCTACGTCGCCCTGTTCGACGAGCGGGTGCGCGCGCTCAAGGCGCAGGGCAAGCGGGTGCGCGCGATGATGTGGTCCTCGCCCACCTACAAGACCGGCACCATGCTGCCGATCGCCGACCTGATGGGCGTGGTCAAGACCCACGGCCTGATCAGCATCGTCGACGGCGCCCACCTGCCGGGCATGATGGCCTACGACTACGGCGCGCTCGGCATGGACTTCATGTCCGGCGCCGGCCACAAGTGGCAGTGCGGCCCCGGCTCGACCGGCATCCTGGTCATGCGCAACCGCATCCGCGCCTCCAACCCAATGCCGCTGCCCAAGTGGTATCCGATCCACACCTCCACCTACCGCGCGGTCGACCGCGCCGTGGTGCCGCCCGAGAGCTACGACATCGCCGCCAGCGTCACCGCCTGCGGCAGCCTGCACACGCCGATGTTCCAGGCGCTGACCAAGGCCTGCGAGCTGTGGGATTCCATCGGCCGCAAGAAGATCGAGACCTACGACCTGACCCTGTCGGCCTACCTCAAGGAGAAGATCGTCGAGCGCTGGGGCGTGGATTCGCTCTACTCGCCGAAGGACGACCCGAAGCTGGTCTCGGCCCTGACCTCGTTCAACCCGTTCCCCAACAAGGGCGACATCCTGAACGGCACGAAGTCGTCGGCCTTCGTGGCGCGGATGCAGAGCGACTACCCCCAGGGCTTCATCGTCCGCAACGCCGACTTCCCGGTGATCGGCTCGGCGTCGAACCACTACGGGGTGCGCGTCTCGACCCACCTGTGGCACGACGCGCGCGACATCGACCTGCTGGTCGACGCGATGTGGGACCTGTCGCGCAAGATCTGACCCGCGCGGCGGCCGGCCCGGCTCCCGCCCATGAAAAAACCGCCCGAGGGCGGTTCTTTCCTCGGAGAGCCCGCAGCCGGGATCAGTTGGGCACCTTGCCCTCGACGCCCTTGACGTAGAACTTCACGCCGCTGAGGAACTTGTCGTCGGCCGTCGCGCCGGCGGCCAGGACTTCCTTGCCGGCGTTGTCGACGATCGGGCCCTTCCAGATCGCGAAGCTGCCGTCCTTCAGGCCGGCCTTGATCTGCTCGACCTTGGCCTTGGTCTCGGCGGGCACGTCCTCGGCGATGGAGACGAGGTCGATGGTGCCTTCCTTCACGCCCCACCAGCTCTGGCCGGTGGCCCAGGTGCCGTCGAGCACGTCCTTGGTGGCCTTGAGGTAGTACGGCGTCCAGTTGATGACGGCCGAGCCCAGGTGGGCCTTGGGGCCGTAGGCGGTCATGTCCGAATCCCAGCCGAAGGCGCGCTTGCCCTTCTCCTGGGCGGTCTTGAGCACGGCGGGCGAGTCGGTGTTCTGGAACAGGATGTCGGCGCCGCCGTTGATCAGCGAGGTCGCGGCCTCGGTCTCCTTGGGCGGGCTGAACCACTCGTTGACCCAGACCACCTTGGTGGTGACCTTCGGGTTCACCGACTGCGCGCCGAGCGTGAAGCTGTTGATGTTGCGGATCACCTCGGGGATCGGCACCGAGCCGACCACGCCCAGGGTGTTGGACTTGGTCATGGCGCCCGCGATCACGCCGGCCATGTAGGCGCCCTCGTAGGTGCGGCTGTCGTAGGTGCGCACGTTGGCGGCGGTCTTGTAGCCGGTGGCGTGCTCGAACTTCACGTCGGGGAAGTCGGGCGCGAGCTTCTGGATCGGCTCCATGTAGCCGAAGGTGGTGCCGAAGATCAGCTTGTTGCCGCTGGAGGCCAGGTCGCGCAGCACGCGCTCGGCGTCGGCGCCCTCGGGCACGCTCTCGACGAAGCTGGTCTGGACCTTGTCGCCGAATTCCTTCTCGATGGCCTTGCGGGCCTGGTCGTGGGCGTAGGTCCAGCCGCCGTCGCCCACCGGGCCGACGTAGGCGAAGGCGATCTTGAGCGGGCCGGCGGCCGGGGCCGGCGCGGCGGCGGCGGGCGCGGGGGCGGGAGGCGCCGACGGCGTGGCGGGGGACTCCTCCTTCTTGCCGCAGCCGGCGAGCGCGGCGGCCGCGGCGGCGGACAGGGCCGCCATTTTCAGCAGGGACAGGCGACGGGTCGTGACGGTCATGTCTTTTCTTTCGGGACGTTGGACAGGGGAAAACATTAACGGAAAAAGCGCGGCGGCCCGCTAGCCGCCCGGATGGAACGGCTTGCCCAGCGAGGCCGGCATGTTGATGCGGATCCACGCCGGATTGCGCGAGATCAGCGCCAGCACCACGATGGTCGCCAGGTAGGGCAGCATGCTCAGGAGCTGGCTCGGGATGTCGACGCCCATGCCCTGGAAGTGGAACTGCAGCATGGTCACGCCGCCGAACAGGTAGGCACCAAGCAACACCCGTGCCGGACGCCAGGTGGCGAAGGTGGTGAGCGCCAGCGCGATCCAGCCGCGGCCGGCGACCATGCCCTCCACCCACAGCGGCGTGTAGACGGTCGAGATGTAGGCGCCGGCCAGCCCGCACAGCGCGCCGCCGGCCACCACCGCCGCGAGGCGGATGCGGCGCACCGGATAGCCGAGCGCATGGGCCGAGTCGGGCGATTCGCCCACCGAGCGCAGCACCAGCCCGGCCCGGGTCCGGTAGAGGAACCAGACCAGCCCGCCCGCCAGCGCCATCGTCAGGTAGACCATCGGGTGCAGCCGGAACAGCGCCGGGCCCAGCACCGGGATGTCGCCGAGCAGCGGCAGCGCGAAGCGGCCGCTCTCGGGCAGCTTGGCCTGCACGTAGGGCAGCCCCACGAAAGCCGAGAAGCCGGTGCCGAACAGCGACAGCGCGAGCCCGGTGGCGTACTGGTTGGTGCCCAGCCAGATCACCAGCAGCCCGAAGACCGCCGCCAGCAGGCCGCCCGCCGCCATGCCGGCCACGAAGCCCAGCAGGTGGCTGCCGGTGTGCACCGTGGTGGCGAAGCCGGCGATGGCGGCGCAGAGCATCATGCCCTCGGCCCCCAGGTTGACGACGCCGGCCTTCTCGTTGATCAGCAGGCCGAGCGCGGCGATCGCCAGCACCGTGCCGGCCGACAGCGTGGCCGCGAAGAGGAGTGCGTAGGATTCCATCAGCGGGCTCCCTCGGAGGACGGAACGGCGGCGGGGACCGGCGGGGACCCGGCCGGGGGCGCGTGCGCCACCGCGCGCTGCGGCAGCGCGTGCCGCACCCAGCGCAGCCGGTAGGCCACCAGCGTGTCGCAGGCCAGCAGCGTGAACAGCAGCAGGCCCTGGAACACGCCGGTCAGCGCCTTGGGCAAACCCAGGCGGGACTGGGCCAGTTCGCCGCCGATGTAGAACATGCTCATCAGGATGGCCGACAGCACCATGCCCGCCGGATGCAGCCGCCCGACGAAGGCGACGATGATGGCCGCGAAGCCGTAGCCCGCCGGCACGTAGGGCGTGAGCTGGCCGAGCGGGCCGGCCACCTCCAGCGCGCCCGCCAGGCCGGCCGCGCCGCCGGAGACCAGCAGCGCCGTCCACAGCGCCTTGCGCGACGAGAAGCCCGCGTAGCGCGCCGCCGCCGGCGCCAGGCCGCCCACCTGCAGCGCGAAGCCGGCCCGGGTGCGGAACAGGAACACCCACAGCGCCGCCGACGCCGCCAGCGCGATCAGCAGGCCGATGCCCACCCGCGACCCCTGCATCAGCCGCGGGATGCGGGTCACCGCGTCGAAGCTGCGGCTCTGCGGGAAGTTGTAGCCCATCGGGTCCTTCCACGGGCCGTAGACCAGGTAGCCCAGCACCAGCACCGCGATGTAGACCAGCATCAGGCTGACCAGGATCTCGCTGGCGTTGAAGCGGTCGCGCAGCAGCGCCACCAGCCCGGCCCAGGCCATGCCGCCCAGCACGCCGGCGACGAGGATGGCCGGCACGATCCACGGCCCGGTGCCCCGGTCGGCCAGCAGCGCGACGCCGCCGCCGGCCACCGCGCCGATGACGAACTGCCCTTCGGCGCCGATGTTCCAGACGTTGGAGCGGAAGCACACCGCCAGCCCCAGGGCGATCAGCAGCAGCGGCGTGGCCTTGACCATCAGCTCGCCGACGGCGTAGGCGCTCTTGATCGGCTCCCAGAAGAAGACCTGCAGGCCGCGCACCGGGTCCTTGCCCAGCGCGGCGAACAGCAGCACGCCGATGACGACGGTGACCGCCAGCGCCAGGACCGGCGAGGCGTAGCTCCAGGCGCGCGAGGGCTGCGGGCGGGGTTCGAGCTTCAGCATGCGGCGCCCTCCTGCGGAGCGGGGCGGGCCTGCACCGGATGGCTCGCGTCGAACACGTCGGCATCCCACAGGCCGCTCATCCACTGGCCGATCTTCTCGACCGTGGCCTCGGCGCGCGGCAAGGCCGGCGACAGCCGCCCCTTGGCCATGACGTGCATCCGGTCGCTGAGCTCGAACAGCTCGTCGAGTTCCTCGCTGACCACCAGCACCGCGCAGCCCGCGTCGCGCAGCGCCAGGATCTCGCCCCGGATCTGCGCCGCCGCGCCCACGTCCACGCCCCAGGTGGGCTGCGAGACGATCAGCAGCTTCGGCTCGGCGTCGATCTCGCGGCCGACGATGAATTTCTGCAGGTTGCCGCCCGAGAGCGACCGGGCCGCCGCGTTCGGCCCGCCCGCCTTGACCTTGAAGCGCTCGATGATGTCGCGCGCCTGCCGCTCCAGCGCGCCGACCCGGAGCCAGCCGCCGCCGGCCACCGCGTCGCGGCGGGTCAGCAGCAGGTTGTGCGCCAGGCCCAGCGTGGGCACCGCGCCCCGGCCCAGCCGCTCCTCGGGCACGAAATGCAGGCCCAGGGCGCGCCGCGCGCCCGGGCCCATCCGGCCGGCCGGCCGGCCGGCGATGGCGACGGCGGCCGGCTCGGCCCGCGTGTCCTCGCCCGACAAGGCGTAGAGCAGTTCCTTCTGCCCGTTGCCCGAGACGCCGGCGATGCCGACGACCTCGCCCGCGCGCACCTCCAGCGCCACCCGGTCCAGGTCCACGCCGAAGGGCGACTCGCGCTCCAGCGACAACCCCCGCACCCGCAGCACCGCCGCGCCGGCGCGCGCCGGCCGGTGCTGCAGCGCCGGCGGCTCGGCGCCGATCATCAGCCGCGAGAGCGACGCGTTCGATTCCTCCGCCGGGTTGCACACGCCGGTGACCTTGCCGCCGCGCAGCACGGTGCAGGCGGTGCACAGCTCGCGGATCTCGTGGAGCTTGTGGCTGATGTAGAGGATGCTGCAGCCCTCGCGGGCCAGCTGCCTGAGCACCACGAACAGCTTCTCGACCGCCTGCGGCGTGAGCACCGAGGTGGGCTCGTCGAGGATCAGCAGCTTCGGGTCGGTCAGCAGCGCGCGGATGATCTCCACCCGTTGCATCTCGCCGACCGAGAGCGTGTGCACCGGCCGCGCCGGGTCGATGTCGAGGCCGTACTCGGCGGCCTTGGCCTCGATGCGGCGGGCGACTTCCGGCAGGCGCTGCGACTTGTCCAGGCCCAGCCAGACGTTCTCGGCCACGGTGAGCGTGTCGAACAGGCTGAAGTGCTGGAACACCATGCTGATGCCGAGCGCGCGCGCCTCCTGCGGGTTGCGCACCTGCACCTCGCGGCCGTCGAAGGCGACCGTGCCCTCGTCGGGCTTGACCGCGCCGTAGATGATCTTCATGAGCGTGGACTTGCCGGCGCCGTTCTCGCCGAGCACCGCATGCGTCTCGCCGGGCCGCACCGCCAGCGACACGCCGCTGTTGGCGACCACCGCCGGGTAGCGCTTGGTGATGCCGGCCAGCACCAGGCGCGCCGGCGGGCTGCCCGGTCCGGCGCGCGGGGGACGGCCGTCGGGCGCCGGGCGCGGCGGCGCGGCGGACAGCGAGGTGGGGAAAGCGTTCATGCGGGGATTTTCTCGGTTTCTGCGCAGGGGTCGGCGCAGGCGTCGGAGGGCGGGGTGGATTGTGGAACGAAAAAACGGTCGGGCGAAGGCGGCGCGCGGGCGGGCAGCTATTCTTTTCGCAGCGTCGTGGCCACCGTGCGCACCCGCTCGCGCAGCCAGGCGGCCGAGGCGGAGGCATGGGTGCGGGCGTGCCAGAGCTGGTAGTACAGCAGCCGGGGGAAGGCGATCGGCGGCGGCAGCATCACCACCGGCAGCGCGCCGGCGAAGCGCTCGCAGTACTGGCGGCCGGTGGTCAGCACCAGCA
>JAKOND010000099.1 GCA_022702125.1 Burkholderiaceae bacterium | reverse complement strand
CCCGGCTGGATGTAGCCCAGCTTCCACGCCGTCAGCAGGCAGACGAACAGCAGCACCGACAAGCCGATGCGCACCGTGAGCGCGCGCGCCATGTTGCCGCTCCTGGCGCGTCCGTCGCGTCCCCCGCCGCGCAGCATCGAGACGAGCGCCCAGCCCAGGCTGCCCAGGATGCCGATGAAAGCCGCCGCGATGAGGTATTTCATGCGCCGGATTATCCGCCCGGGGCTCCTCCGGCGCAGGTGAAGACCGTGTCGTGGTCGCAGCCGCCGCTGCAGGCATGGCCGCAACCGCAGCGCCAGGTACAGCCACGGCTGCGGGCCCGGATGCCCGTGACGACGCAGGCAGGTCCGACATCCCCGCCAGCGGCATCGGCGCCGACCCCGCCGCAACCGCTCGGCCAGCCGCTGCTCCATCTCAGGCCCGAAGCGGCGGCCGACAGGCCGGAGCCCGCCATGATGCCGGCACTCTCCTCATCGTCGCCCCTGCCACTGCCGGCCGACGCGCCCGCGCCGGTGGCGACACCGGAAGCGGCGCCACCGTCGCCGCCCGCGGCCTCACCGCTGGAGAAGACCGCGCGCGCACCGAAGAAGTGGAATCCCTGGCGCTTCGCCCTCGTCACGCTGGCGACGCTGTCGACCCTGGCCGCCACCGCTTCCCTGGGACGCTGGCAGCTCTCGCGTGCCGAACAGAAGATCGCCCTGCAGGCCGACATCGAGGCGCAGAAGCTGCGGCCTCCGCTCGACCAGGACGAGTTCCTGGCGCTCGGCGATCCGGCTTCGGTCCTGCATCGGCCGGTGCGCCTGCGGGGACTGTGGCTGGCACCGCAGACCGTCTATCTCGACAACCGCCAGATGCACGGGCTGACCGGTTTCTACGTGCTGACGCCCTTCGCCATCGAAGGCAGCGAGCGGACCGTGCTGGTGCAGCGCGGCTGGATCCCGCGCAACTTCACCGACCGCGCTCAACTCGCGCCGGTGGAGACGCCCGGTGGACTGGTCGAGATCACCGCGTTGGTGGCGCCGCCGCCGGGTCGGCTGCTCGATCTGGGCAAGGCCGAGACACCGTCGTCGACGGCATCCGGCGCATCGGTGCCCGAGGCCTGGGCCGCCGCCGCCGCGAACGCGGCATCCGACGCGGTCGCGACCGTGGCGGCGACGATCGCGTCCACCGGAGCCGCCGTTTCGGCCGATCCGGTCTCAGCCCCGTCCTCGGTGCAGAGCATGTCCGCGTCGACCCCGAGCACGGGCACGGCGGTGACGAATGCCGATGCGAACGCCACGACCGCGGAGACCGCCGATGCGGCGGCGGTCGCGGGAGCGGATGCCGTGGCCGGTGCCGGCCAGGGAACGCGTCCCGCCTCTGCCGCCGCCCGCAACGCCGCTGCGGCCGCTGCCATCACGGCCGCCCGGGACCGTGCCGTGGGGTCTTCGCCCATCCGGCAGAATCTGGATCTCGCCGCATTCCGCACCGAGACCCGGTTGCCGCTGCGCACCGACCTCACCCTGCAACAGGCCGGCACGGCTTCCGAAGGCCTGCTGCGCGACTGGCCGGCACCGGCCCTCGGTGTCGAGAAGCACCATGGCTATGCATTCCAGTGGTTCGGCCTGACCGGACTCGTCGCACTCCTCTATGTCTGGTTCCAACTCATCGCCCCCTGGCGGCGGTCACGCCGGCAGCGCCGTGGCTGAAGCCGACGAGCCGCTCGGCCTGACGGTGCATTCGCTGCCGTCGCCGCAGCACGCGTTCGACGAGGGCGAGGTGCGGCGCACGCGGCTGGGTCGCTGGAAGATGGTCGTCGTGCTGCTGTGTTGCGCGGCGCCCGTGATCGCGTCGTATTTCACCTATTACGTGATCCGCCCGGAAGGCCGGCGCGTCTATGGCGAACTGATCGATCCGCAGCGCCCGATGCCGATGTTGACCGCGACGGCGCCGGACGGGCGCGCCGTGCCGCTGCGCTCGCTGCACGGCCAGTGGCTGCTGGTGACGGTCGCCGACGCGGCCTGCGACGCCCTGTGCGAGCGCCAGCTCTACCTGCAGCGCCAGCTGCGCGAGAGCCTGGGTCGCGAGAAGGATCGCCTCGACCGCGTCTGGCTCGTGAGCGACGATGCGCCGATCCCGCCACGCCTGGACAACGGCCTGCATGGCGCGACCGTGCTGCGCGTGCCGGCCGACCGCCTGGCCGCGTGGCTCGCGCCGGTGGCCGGCCATGCGCTGGCCGAGCATTTCTTCGTCGTCGATCCGCAGGGCAACTGGATGATGCGGTTTCCCGCCCGCATGGATACCGAGGGCGCCGGCCGCGCCAAGCGCGACCTGGAGCGCCTCCTGCGTGCCTCGTCCTCGTGGGACGAGCCCGGCCGCTGATCGGCCGCCGTCGACAATCCACGTCCCGACCGACACCCCGCCCATGGACCACACCTCCCTCTACGACCTCACGCCCATCGCGTGGCTGATGGCCGTGGGCATCCTGCTCGCGCTCGGGCCGCTCCTGTGGGTCTGGCGGCGCCATGCCGG
>JAKOND010000071.1 GCA_022702125.1 Burkholderiaceae bacterium | reverse complement strand
GTACTACGTCGTCTACGCTCCGAGAGCGAAAGCCCAGCTCAAGACCCTGGTGGCGGTGGCCGGCCGGCGGTGGGAGATCGAGGTCGGCTTCGAAGCGACCAAGGGCGAATGCGGGCTCGACCAGTATGAGCTGCGGCACTGGCAGGGCTGGTACCGGCACATCACGCTCGCACTACTCGCGCACGCGGTGCTGGTGGCAGTGCGGGCGCAGGAAAAAAGAGACATCTCACCCACGAGCCCAGCCGCATCGCCTTGAGCGTTCCCGAGTTGCGCCGGTTGCTCTCGCGCCTGGTCTGGCGGGCCTGCCAGACGATCACCCAGGTGCTGGACTGGTCGGACTGGCGACGACGGCACCAGTACCGGGCGCAGCAGTGCCACTACGCCTGCAGGGGATGCGCTCCACCCAAGATATAACTACGGCTGTAGTACTAAGCAGGGTGATCAGGAACTCGGGGGCGTGGGGCGCGTTTGGCCTCGTACATCGCTATGTCTGCAGCTACCATGAGGCCGTTCATGTTGAAGTTGGGACCATTCTCCACCGCGACTCCAACACTGCATCCGATTTGCATTTCCTGGTCATGAACGATAAAGGGAGGAGCCATGGCATCATGGATTTTTTGCGCGATCTTCACTGGGTCGATGGGTTCTCGACCAAGTCTGCTCATGCACACGACGAACTCGTCACCTCCGAGGCGTGCGACAAAGTCGCTACGGCGGCAACTGTTCCTCAACCGTGCGCCGAATTGCCGGAGCACTTCATCGCCCGTCGCATGACCCAGGGAGTCGTTGATCTGTTTGAAACCATCCAGATCGATGAAAAGCACGACGACTGGCGATCCACTGCGCTGTGAATGCGCGATGGTCTGATCCAATTCCGCGAACCAGGCGGTGCGATTCGGGAGGTCTGTCAGCTCATCGGTCAGCGCAATCTTCTCCATCATTCTGGCGAGTCGTGTTTGCACCGTGACGTCGTGCATGCTGCAAACTGCGCCCAGAATCCTCCCTTGGGCATCGAGAAGCGGATTGGCATTGCAACTAACCGTGCGCGAATCCTTGCCGTTTGTTCGAATGACAATCATCTGACTCCGTACTCGCTCGCCTCGCCAGGCTTTCGCCAGCGGAATTTGGTCAGGCTGCAAAAGGGCAGTGCCGTTCTTGTCGTACAAACCAAAATGCTTTGCCCATTCGTCTTCTTTGCAAGCGCGTGGATCCACACCGTGCCAGTCACGTGCAGCAGCATTGAATTCCTTGAGATTGCCAGCTGCATCGCAAGTTACGACTGCATCGGGAATGACTTCCAATAGTTCGGTGATCGCTGCTTCCCGGCTCTGCGTAATGACTTGGTTCTTGCGTAATTCCAGGCTTTCCACGACTCGTTTTGCCAAGCGGCGTAGCCCGTCGCGTTGCCGGTCTGTCAATTCGCGGGGTCGGGTGTCTAGGACGCACAACGTCCCGTATCCATACCCCGTCGATCCGTGTAGAGGCATTCCGGCATAGAACCTGAGGTGAGGTGTTCCGGTGACGGAGGCAAAATCGGCGAACCTGGGGTCCAAACGCGCATCGGGGACTTCCAGCAGATCGTCACGCGCAAGCGCATGCTCACAAAATCCCTCGTTGCGCGGCATGCTCTCCAGGTCGATGCCACACCGAGCTTTGAACCAAAGGTACTCTGCGCCGATGAGACTGATCAGACTGATGGGCGCATCACAAAGCTGCGATGCCAGACTTACGAAGTCATCGAATGCCTCTTCATGCGGGGTATGCAAAACTTGCAGTTCGTATAGCGCTTGCAAACGTCCGGTTTCGTCGAAAGCTTGTGTTTTCATAGCTTCGGGGGAGGTCAAAAATTTCAGTTCACAAAGCGATTTCGGAGATCGCTACACATGGAACGGAGAAATTTTCATCTCCTGCGTTCACCCATTTTTGAGTGAACGCCACCACCGCATCGGCAGGAATCGGCCGGCACAGGTAATAGCCTTGCATCTCGTCGCAGCCCATGGAGAAGAGGAGGTCGAACACCTGCGCATCCTCCACGCCTTCTGCTAGCAGCCGGTACCCCATCGCACGACCGAGCGTGATGATGGATTGCAGCAGTGCGCGCGCGCGCATGTCCGAGACGATGGGAGCGACCAGCGAGCGGTCGAGCTTCAGGAGTTCTGCGGGAAGACTGTGGAGGCAGGCCAAATTGCAGTACCCGATGCCGAAATCATCGAGCGAAACGCGCACGCCCATGCTGCGGATTTCCTGCAAAGTCTGCAGGGTAGCTTGGCCGGTCAGTGCAGCGTTTTCAGTGCACTCGATCTGCAACAGGTTCAAACGAATGCTATGCAACGAGCAGGCGTTGCGTATCACTTTGAGAAAATCTGGATGTTCGAGATTGCGCGCTGAGACGTTGATAGCGATCGCCAGATCCAAGCCTTGCGTTTGCCACTCGGCCAACTGCGCTAAGGCAGTGTGCAGGACCCATTCGGTGATGAGATGGATGAGCGTGGTGTTTTCAACCAGGGGGATGAACTCTCCTGGAGGAATCGCGCCGTGCACGGGATGTGTCCATCGCAACAGTGCCTCGACACTCTCGTAGGCGAACGCGTCGACATGAAACTTGGGTTGATAAACGAGATGGAATTCTCCTGCAGCCATTGCGCGGGGGATGTCCTGCAGGAGTGAGTAACTGCGGCGATGCCGAGCATCCGATGCGATGTCGTAGAGCACCAGCGGTCGCTGCTCCGCTCTGGCTTGGTATACCGCAACCGTCGCTTTGCGTAGGGCATCGGCGATCGCATCGGGTTCCAATGTGAACGTCACCGCTCCAGCATTGAGCTGCAGCTCAACAGGAATGCCTCCGCTGAGGATAGGCCTTTTCAGCAACGCCATCAGTTCCGAAATGGCTGCGTCTTGACTATCGATGTTTGGCTGGAGGAGAAGTGCGAAGCGAGCAATACCGATGTAGTACACGCGAAGTCGGTATCTGGACTCCACATCTAAAAGCAGCTTCGCAAGATCCTTCAGGAACAGCTCCAAGGGACTGAGCCCCAAAGCGCGGATCGTGGTTTGGAGCGTGCCATGGTCCAAGACTTCTAGCACGCACAAAGTGCGTGTCTGCTCTCCATGGAGGTGATAGAGGTCCTGTAAGTCTTCACCCAACTGGGAGCGGTTGGGCAGTCGGGTGATTCCGTCAAGGCGTCCCAGCGAACCTTGTAGTTCGATCTGAGCAACGATCAACTGCGCCAACTCTTCGAGTTGTTGGCGTTGCGCGAGGCTGAACGTACGTGGCCGATAGTCCACCAGACACAAACTGCCAATGGCATAGCCATCGCCAAGGATCAGCGGTGCACCCACATAAAAGCGTATACCGGTATCGGGAGTCACGAGAGCACTTCGGCTGAACCGAGCATCCTTCGTGGCGTCCTCCACGACCAAGGGCAACTGATCACGGATGGTGTAGTCGCAGAAGGATTCCTCCCTGCAGATCTTCTCGGCATCAAGACCGACCTTCGACTTGAACCACAGCCAGTCGGTATCCACTAACGACACCATGGCCGCCGGTACGTCGAACAACGCGCATGCCAGACGCGTGATGCGGTCGAACCCCGCATTGGAATCGCTGTTCAAGAGCCGCGTCGACCGCAGGACGCGCAAACGTTCTTGCTCATGGAGCCAAGCCGCATCTATCTTGGTAAAGGGCACAGGAAACACCTTAAGCAAACTAATAACATTTTGCTACATCTGTAGGGTTTCTTAAGATTGCACTGACATTTCCTACTGTGCGACTAAGGCACTCGTTGCTGGACAGGCTTAGTTCGACCCGAGGCTGCTATGCAAGTGTTCGAAGAGTTCTTCGTTCTCACAGGCCTTGTCAATGAACGCCCACATGAAGTGAGATCGCTAGCTCGCTAGCTCGATCGATTTCTCTTCGTGCAAGCATCTCTAATTTTTCAGCAGGGAAAAATCTATTAGCACAAAATTAAAATCTACTATCGATACGTAGACTTATCCTGAGCACAAGTGACGTCTATTCAAGCAAATGCCACAAGATGTTAATTAGGTTTCAAAATAAGCGTCTGCCATTTTTGACATGCCCGACCAGAGGGCTGGTGGTCCATGAAACCTCTCCCGTCCTCCATGTTCATCAGCGTGAAATCGCGTGTCTACAGCGGGTTCGCGCTCGTGCTGATGCTTATCGTCGTGTTGACGGCGATCGGCATCGCGCAGGTCAGCAAGGTAGAGGGGAGCCTTAGCACCATCGCCGATCTCAACAGCGTCAAGCAACGCTACGCCATCAACTTCCGGGGTAGCGTCCATGACCGTGCAATCCTATTGCGCGACGTGACTTTGGTACCTGAGCAAGAGTTGCCGCAGGTCATGGAAGGCATCGCAAAGCTCGCTGCGGACTATGAAAAATCTGCTGGACCTCTTGATGAATTGGTCGGGCGGGATCAAAAAGCCGGGGTTCAAGAGCGGCAGATCCTGGCCTCCATCAAGCAGACTGAAGAACGCACGCTGCCCCTCATTCGGCAAGTCATCGCGCTTCGGCAAGGCAATGAAATGGAACCTGCGCGTTCTCTGATGCTTGGTCAGGCACGACCGGCTTTCCTGGAATGGTTGCAGCGGATCAATCAGTTCATCGATCTCCAGGAATCCCTGAATCAAGCGGAGTCGGGACGGGCGCGGAGTGTCGCCAGCGGTTTCCAAGCCCTGATGGTGGGAGTGTGCATTGCCGCCTTGGTCCTTGGGGCTTTGGTTGCATGGGGCATTAGCCGGATGATTCTCAAGTCCTTGGGCGCCGAGCCTTCGGAAGCACGTGCGATGGCGCAAGGCATTGCCGAAGGAGACCTTCGGGTCACAACCAACCTAGACTCGGCTGATCCTTCCAGCGTGATGTCGACCATGCAGGCGATGCGCGGAAGCCTTGCACACATCGTCCAGCAGGTTCGCAGCAGCACGCATAGCATCGCTAGCGTGTCGAGCGAGATCGCGGCGGGCAATCAGAACCTGTCAGCACGCACCGAACAGCAAGCCAGCTCGCTGGAGCAGACTGCCTCTGCCATGGAACAGTTGACTGCGACGGTCAAACAGAATGTCGAGAGCGCGAGGAAAGCCAATGATCTGGCCGCATCCGCATCGGAAGCGGCGGAGAGCGGCGGTGCTGTCGTTCAACGGGTCGTGACGACCATGCAGTCGATCAGCGAGTCGGCCGAGAAGATCTCGGACATCATCGGAGTTATCGATGGCATCGCGTTCCAGACCAACATCCTGGCGTTGAATGCAGCGGTGGAGGCAGCGCGTGCCGGGGAGCAGGGACGAGGTTTCGCCGTCGTGGCGACGGAAGTGCGTAGTTTGGCGCAGCGTTCCGCCAACGCGGCCAAGGAGATCAAAGCGCTGATCGGGGATTCCGTAGGCAAGGTGCAAGCAGGCAGTCAGCTGGTGGGACAGGCGGGTGGCACCATGGAAGAACTCGTGGACCGGGTCAAGAAGGTCACCGTGATCATGGGGGAAATCACGCTGGCAAGCCAAGAGCAGAGCAGTGGCATCGAGCAGGTCAACCTCGCCATCGGATCGATGGATCAGGTGACACAGCAGAACGCGGCTTTGGTGGAGGAGGCTGCAGCAGCGGCATCGTCGCTGCGTGATCAATCGGGTGAGTTGGCACAACTCGTGAGCATCTTCAAACTACAAGAAGCTGAGGTGGGCGGCCCTGCGAACCATCACTCCGGTCCGCGTTTGTCATTGATCGGAATGTGACCGAAGAAGCAAAGCTTGATGTTGCCCCCGTATCCCCGTCCCCGCCCTATTCGCAATCAAGCGACTGGTCGAGTTGATGTCGGTCGATGCTAGTTTGGCTGCCGGGATCCGGAAGGACAATGCCGTGGCCTTCTCGAAGGTCCGGGGCAGCGGTGCTTTCACTCCCAATTGCATCGAGAGCGCGAAAGGGGCAGTGGAGCCCCACCGCTGCTGGACGACGCCCCGGGCCCAGGAGGTGCGCTGCACCAGTTCGGCATCGGACACGGCCCGCAAATCGCCACCGCTCCAGATCGTGCTGCCGCAACCCACGGTGACGAACACGGCCGAGCCATCGGCCGCGTAGTGGATCACCAGGTAGAACCCGGTGCGCGGGTCGGGAGATATGGCTTTCGAGAAGACCCGCGCCCAAGGCGCTTCGGTCTTGCGTCCGATGCCGTCGGACGCTCCTACGGCCAGATCATCGAAGACCGGATCGAATGCCGATTGGAGCTGGCCGAGCCGTTCGCGCAAGGCTGCGACGAGTTCCGTACGGACTAGGGCTATAGCACCTAGCGATAAATCTCGCGACGGTTGCCAACCTGCACGACCAGCACGCGCAAGGCGCCGTCCTGGATATCGCAGATCACCCGGCAGTCCCTCACGCAGTACCGCCAGAAAGCTCCCAGCGGCCCGGTGAGGGCCCTGCCGGTTCTGCGCGGGTCGTTCAGGCCGGCGATGCGCTCTTCCATGAAGTCCAGGACGCGTCGTGCGACCTGGCGGTCGAGCTTGCGCAGCTGTTGCTTGGCCGTGTCGGCGTACTCAATCGTCCAGGCCAAGGTCTTTTCTTACATCGGCAGCCGAGTGCACAGCCTCTTGACCTTTGCGGACACGCTCTCTCACGTCGGCTGCAAGGTAGTAATCCTCTAGATGCCCAATGCCCTGCTCGATGATCTCGCGCAGGTAGTAGGCCTTGGAGCGTCCCGTGTGTGAAGCGAGGTGATCGAGTCTTTGCTCGGTCTCAGGGGCCAGGCGAATTGAAGTCGGCATGAAATACTCCTCAATGAATACATGTATTCATTGTATCTAAGCTGTTCATTGTCGTTAGTAACTCCTCTTGCAAGATGGTGTTTACTGAGCGGCCGGACAGGGT
>JAKOND010000048.1 GCA_022702125.1 Burkholderiaceae bacterium | reverse complement strand
CCTCGTGATCTTCCCCGAATACTCGACCCACGGCATTATGTACGACGCCGCCGAGATGTACGAGACGGCGACCACCGTGCCCGGCGCCGAGACCGAAATCTTCGCCGCCGCCTGCCGCACGGCCGGGGTCTGGGGCGTGTTCTCGCTCACGGGCGAGCGGCACGAGGAGCACCCCCACAAGGCGCCCTACAACACGCTCATCCTGATGAAAGACCAGGGCGAGATCGTGCAGAAGTACCGCAAGATCATGCCCTGGGTGCCGGTCGAGGGCTGGTACCCCGGCAACTGCACCTACGTGAGCGAGGGCCCCAAGGGCCTCAAGATCAGCCTCATCATCTGCGACGACGGCAACTACCCCGAGATCTGGCGCGACTGCGCGATGAAGGGCGCCGAGCTCATCGTGCGCTGCCAGGGCTACATGTACCCGGCCAAGGAGCAGCAGATCCTGATCAGCAAGGCCATGGCCTTCGCCAACAACACCTACGTGGCGGTGGCCAACGCGGCGGGCTTCGACGGGGTCTACAGCTACTTCGGGCACTCGGCGCTGATCGGCTTCGACGGGCGCACCCTGGGCGAGTGCGGCGAGGAGGAGTACGGCGTGCAGTACGCCGCGCTGTCCACCAGCCTGATCCGCGACTTCCGCAAGAACGGCCAGAGCGAGAACCACCTGTTCAAGCTGCTGCACCGCGGCTACACCGGCATGATCAACTCGCGCGACGGCGACCAGGGCCTGGCCGCCTGCCCCTACGACTTCTACAGCCGCTGGGTGAACGACCCGGAGGGCACGCGCAAGGCGGTGGAGGCCATCACCCGGCCGATGGTGGGCACCGAGGAGTGCCCGATCGAAGGCATCCCGAACCCGGCCGATGCGGGCCACCGCTGAGCCCTGCGGCGCGGTCGGCGGCGCATCGCCGGTGGACGGCTGGCGGCTGGACGCGGAGCCCTTCTACCGGCCGGTGGGCGGCGAGGTGGCGGCCTTCGAGGCGGCCCACGCGGCGCGCCTGCCGGTCCTCGTCAAGGGTCCGACCGGCTGCGGCAAGACCCGCTTCGTCGAGCACATGGCCTGGCGGCTCGGCTTGCCTTTGGTGACCGTCGCCTGCCACGAGGACCTGACCGCCGGCGACCTGGCCGGCCGCTGGCTGCTCGACGCGGGCGGCACCCGCTGGCAGGACGGCCCGCTGGCGCTGGCGGCGCGCCACGGCGCGATCTGCTACCTCGACGAACTGGTCGAGGCCCGGCCGGACACGCTGGCCCTGCTGCATCCCCTGGCCGACACGCGGCGCATGCTGCCGCTGGAGCGTCACGGCGAATGGGTGCGGGCCCACCCGGACTTCCGGCTGGTGGCCAGCTACAACCCGGGCTACCAGGGCGCGGGCAAGGCGCTCAAGCCGTCGCTGCGGCAGCGCTTCACCGCGCTGGCCTTCGATTACCCCGATGCGCCGGCCGAGGCCGCCATCGTCGCGCACGAGGGCGGCGCGGACGCGGCGCTGGCGGCGCGGCTGGTCGAGCTGGGGCGCCGTACCCGCCGGCTGCGCGACCACGGCCTGGAGGAGGGCGCCTCGACCCGCATGCTGGTGCATGCCGCGCAGCTGGTGCGCGGCGGGCTGCCGGCGCGGGAGGCCTGCCTGCAGGCGGTCGCCTGCCCGCTGGCCGACGAACCGGACCTGGCCGAGGCGCTGCGGGGCGTGGTGCATGCCGCATTCGCCGCCTGAGGCGCCGTCCGGCGCCCTCGGCGCCTTGCCGGCCTACCTGCGCGCGCTCTGGGGACTGGCGCCGCGCATCGCGGCCCAGCCGCCGGTGCCCGGCGAGACGGTCGGATCGCTGCGGCCGGTGCTGCAGGGGGCGCCGGCGCCGCCGGACCCGCTGGAGGCCCCGGCATCGGCGCCGGCGACGCCGCGCGACGGACCGGCGGGCCATGCGCTGCACCTGCCGCTCCATGCCGGCTTCGCGCGGTCGCCGGGCTGGGCGCTGGCGGCGGCCAGCCATGCGGCGGCGCACTGGCGCCACGGCGGCCCGCCGGTGCCGCGCGGCGGGCTGCGGCCGGTCCAGCTGGCGATCTACGGCGTGCTGGAGGACGCGCGCGTCGAGGCCCTGGCGCTGCGCGACCTGCCCGGCCTGCGCGCGCTGTGGCTGCCGTTCCACGCCGGGCCCGGCGCGCCGCGGGACGGCGGCGCCGAGGCCCTGCTGGCGCGGCTCGCGCGCTGCCTGCTCGATCCGGCGCATGCCGACCCCCATCCCTGGATCGGCCGGGCGCTCCGGGTGTGCCGGGGCGCCGACGGCCTGACGGCCCTGGCGGACGCGGGCGCGGTGCGCCGCGCGGCGTCGCTGCTGGGCAACGACCTCGGCCAGATGCGCCTGCCCTTCACGGCCGGCGGCTACCGCGTCCATGCCGCCTACCGCGACGACAACCGCCACCTCTGGCAGGACGCGGCCGAGGCGCCGCCGGCGGGTGCGCCGTCCGCGGGCGCCGCGGGGGCCGCCGCGCGGTCCGCGACGGACGCCGCCGCCCCGCCCCGGGAGCAGGCCGCCCGCCCGGTCCCCGACGACGATGCGGTGCCGCCCGCGCCGGACGCCGCCGTCGCGCACTATCCCGAATGGGACCACCGCATCGGCCGCTACCGGCCCGACTGGTGCGCCGTGTTCGCGCCGCCGGCCGCGATGCCGCCGGCGCCGGGAACGGACACCGCACCGCCGCCGCCGGCCGTCTCCCGGGCGCTGGCGCAGGCCCTGCGCGGACGGGGCGGCCCCCCGGCGCAGGCCGGCGGGCGGGCGCGCGAGGGGGACGAGTTCCACCCCGACGGCCTGGTGGAGGCCGGCATCGACCTGCGCCTGCGGCGCTCGCCCGATCCGCGCATCCACCGCGCGCGGCAGCGCACGCCGCCACGGCGGGCAGTGCTGGTGCTGCTGGATGCGTCCGCCTCCACCGGCCGCCGCCTGCAGGCGACCCCCGAAGCCCCGGACGGGCCGGGAAACCCGACGCTGCTCGACCGCATCCGCACGGCCTGCGACAGCGCGGTGCGGGCGCTGGAGGCGCTGGGCCACCGCGCGGCGGTGCATGCCTTCGCCTCGTACGGCCGGCAGCGCGTGGAGCTGCGCTGCCTCAAGGACTGGGACGAGCGGGCGTCCGCGCCGGCCTTCGCCCGCAGGCTATCGGCGCTGGAGAGCGGCGGATCGACCCGGCTCGGCGCGGTGCTGCGCCACGGCCTGGCGCTATCGGCGCAGGACGCCGCCCGGCATCCCGGCCTGCACCGGTCGGTGGTGCTGGTGACCGACGGCGAGCCGCACGACGTGGATGTGCACGACCCGGCCTACCTGCCGGCCGACCTGCGGCAGGCGGTGCGCGCCGCCGGGCACCGCGGCATCGGCGCCCGCTGCCTGGCGGTGCTGCCCGACCCGGCGGCGCGCAGGCAGCTGGCGCGCGGCTTCGGACCCCGGGCCTGCGCGGTGCTGGACGATCCGCGCGAGCTGCCCGCGCGGCTGGCGTCCCTGCTGTCGGGGGCCGGCTGAAACGAAAAAAGCCCGGGATGCCGGCGCCGCACGGTGCGGCGCCGGCATCCCGGGCTTGGGGGCTTCGGGGCGGGCGGGGCGCCGGGGCCCCGCCGGGCGCCCGGTCCGCCGGGCTCAGACCGCGGCCAGCGCGGCGTTGAGCGTGGTGCTCGGGCGCATCACCTCGGCGGTCTTCTTCGGGTCGGGCAGGTAGTAGCCGCCGATGTCGGCCGGCTTGCCCTGCACGTCGGCGAGCTCGCCCACGATCTTCTGCTCGTTCGCGGCCAGGGTCTTGGCGAGCGGCGCGAACTTCGCGGCCAGCTCGGCGTCCTCGGTCTGCGCGGCGAGTTCCTGCGCCCAGTACATCGCCAGGTAGAACTGGCTGCCGCGGTTGTCGAGCTGGCCGGTCTTGGGCGAGGGGTTCTTGTTGTTGTCCAGCAGCTTGCCGGTGGCGGTGTCGAGGGTCCTGGACAGCAGCGCGGCGCGCGCGTTGCCGGTCTTCAGGCCCAGGTCCTCCAGGCTCACCGCCAGCGCCAGGAACTCGCCCAGCGAATCCCAGCGCAGGTGGTTCTCCTCGACCAGCTGCTGCACGTGCTTCGGCGCCGAGCCGCCCGCGCCGGTCTCGTACATGCCGCCGCCGGCCATCAGCGGCACGATCGACAGCATCTTGGCGCTGGTGCCGAGTTCCATGATGGGGAACAGGTCGGTCAGGTAGTCGCGCAGGATGTTGCCGGTGACCGAGATGGTGTCCTGGCCGCGGATCACGCGCTCCAGCGTGTAGCGCATGGCGCGCACCTGGCTCATGATCTGGATGTCCAGGCCGTGGGTGTCGTGCTCCTTCAGGTAGGTCTTGACCTTCTGGATGACCTCGTTCTCGTGCGGGCGGTACGGGTCGAGCCAGAACACCGCCGGCATGCCGGAGTTGCGGGCGCGGGTGACGGCGAGCTTGACCCAGTCGCGGATCGGCGCGTCCTTGACCTGGCACATGCGCCAGATGTCGCCCTGCTCCACGTCCTGGCTCAGCAGCACCTCGCCGGTGGCGATGTCGACGATGTTGGCGGTGCCGTCCTCCGGCACCTCGAAGGTCTTGTCGTGCGAGCCGTATTCCTCGGCCTGCTGGGCCATCAGGCCGACGTTGGGCACCGTGCCCATGGTCTTCGGGTCGAAGGCGCCGTGCCACTTGCAGAAGTTGATGATCTCCTGGTAGATGCGGGCGAAGGTGCTCTCGGGCATGACCGCCTTGACGTCCTTCAGGCGGCCGTCGGCGCCCCACATCTTGCCGCCGTTGCGGATCATGGCGGGCATGGAGGCGTCCACGATGATGTCGTTGGGCGAGTGGAAGTTGGTGATGCCCTTGGCGGAATCGACCATGGCCAGCTCGGGGCGGCCCTCGTGGCAGGCGTGCAGGTCGCGCTTGATCTCGTCCTGCTTGCTCTGCGGCAGGGTGGCGATCTTGTTGTAGAGGTCGACCATGCCGTTGTTGACGTTGACGCCCAGCTCCTCGAACAGCTGCGCGTGCTTGGCGAAGGCGTCCTTGTAGAAGATGCGGACGCAGTGGCCGAAGACGATCGGGTGCGAGACCTTCATCATCGTGGCCTTGACGTGCAGCGAGAACATCACGCCGCTCTTGTGCGCGTCCTCGATCTCCTTCTCGTAGAAGGCCAGCAGCTCCTTCTTGCTCATGAACATGCTGTCGATGATCTCGCCGGCCAGCAGCGAGACCTTGGGCTTGAGCACGGTGGTGGTGCCGGACTTGCCGACCAGCTCCATCCTCACGTCGCGCGCCTTGTCGAGCGTCATCGACTTCTCGCCGTGGTAGAAGTCGCCGCGGTGCATGTGCGAGACGTGCGAGCGCGAGGCCTGGCTCCATTCGGCCATGCTGTGCGGGTGCTTGCGGGCGTATTCCTTGACCGCCCTGGGCGCGCGGCGGTCGGAGTTGCCTTCGCGCAGGACCGGGTTCACCGCGCTGCCGATGCACTTGTTGTAGCGCGCGCGGATGTCCTTCTCCTCGTCGGTCTTGGGGTTCTCGGGGAAGTCCGGCAGGTCGTAGCCCTTGGACTGGAGTTCCTTGATCGCGGACACCAGCTGCGACACCGAGGCGCTGATGTTGGGCAGCTTGATGATGTTGGCTTCGGGCGTGAGCGTGAGCTTGCCGAGTTCGGCCAGGGTGTTGGGCACGCGCTGCGCTTCGGTCAGGCGTTCCGGGAACTGGCCCAGGATGCGGGCGGCCACGGAGATGTCGCTGGTTTCCACGTTGATGCCGGCCGGTGCGGTGAAGGTCCGCACGATCGGCAGGAAGGCCGCGGTCGCCAGGGCGGGGGCCTCGTCGGTCAGCGTGTAGATGATGGTCGGTTGCGTCGAGCTCATGCGCTTGGGTTCCTATGGTTCCGGGAGGGAAGGGGATCGGTCAACCCGGTGATTTTCGTCTTTTCCGGCGGCGGTTTCATGTCCGGCCGGCGGGCGGCCGTCCGGCACGCCGCCGGAGCGGATGCGCGGCGTAAATTTTCCGTCCATCCAAACGCGTAATTCGCAGTTCGCATCGCGGCGGCGCGTTCCTATAGTTTTCCCATGCAGCGGCGGCCATCCGGTCCGTGCGCGGGCATCCGACTGCGGGAGAACGACGCGATGGACAGCATTCGACGGGCATTGGTAAGGGGCGCCGCCGGCGGCCTGGCGGGCATGGCGCTGGCGGGCACGGGCGCGGCGCGGGCGCAGGGCGGCGCCGCGCCGGCCGTGGTCCGGCTCGGCGTGGCGCAGCCGGCCATCGGCAATCCGCCCGGCTTCTACGGCAGCTCGATCTCCATCGCGCACGCCAAGGGCTGGATCGAGGAGGAATTCGCCAAGGACGGCGCGACCCGGGTCGAGTGGTACTTCTTCAAGGGTGCCGGCCCGGCGGTCAACGAGGCGCTGACGACGAAGCAGCTCGACTTCGCCTTCCAGGGCGACCTGCCGGCCATCGTCGCCAGGTCCGCGGGCCTCAAGACCAAGCTGATCCTCGCGACCGGCATCCGCTCCAACATCTACCTCGCCACGCCGCCCGACTCGCCGATCCGGACGGTGGCCGACCTGCGCGGCAAGCGCGTCGCCATCTTCAAGGGCACCAACAGCCAGCTGCCGATCAACCGCCTGCTCGAAGCCCACGGCCTGGCCGAGAAGGACATCCGCGCGCTCAACCTCGACACCGCGTCCGGCAAGGCGGCGCTGGCGTCGAAGGACATCGACGCGCTCTTCGGCGGGCTCGACCTGATCACCCTGCGCGAGAAGGGCACCGCCAAGATCGTCTACAGCAGCAAGGGCGACTCGCCGGTCTTCACCCGCCAGAGCCACGTGCTGGGCACCGAGGCGTTCATCGACCGGTACCCGCGGACCACGCAGCGCCTGGTGGACGCCATCGTGCGCACCGCGCGCTGGGCCTCGGACGACCGCCACCGCGACGAGGTGTTCCGCATCTGGGCGCGCACCGGCTTCCCGCTGCCGGTCTGGCAGGAGGACTACGACGGCGAGCCGCTGCGGGTGCGCTTCAACCCGCAGTTCGATCCCTTCCTGGTGGCCCGCTACCAGGACGCGGTCGAGCAGGCGCGCAAGTTCAGGCTGACGCGCGGCACCTTCGCGGTGGACCCGTGGATCGACCGGCGCTTCCTCGACGCCGCGCTCAAGGCGCAGGGGCTGCAGAACTACTGGCCGGTCTACCAGGCCGACGGCAGGATCCTGGGAGCCTGAGCATGACGACCACAAACACGACCGCGACCGCCTCCCGGGCGCCGCGCCAGCTGCACCTCAACGCCTTCCTCATGGCGACCGGCCACCACGTCGCCGGCTGGCGCCACCCGGACGTGCCGCGCGACGCGGCGCTGGACTTCGCGCAGTACAAGCGGTTCGCGCAGACCGCCGAGCGCGCCGCGTTCGACGCGGTCTTCCTCGCCGACAGCGTCGGCATCCGCAGCGCCGACACCTCCGCCGCGCTGCACCGCACCGCCCGGGTGTCGAACTTCGAGCCGCTGACGCTGCTGTCGGCGCTGGCCGCGGCCACCGAGCGGATCGGCCTGATCGCCACCGTCTCCACCACCTACAACGAGCCCTACCACGTGGCGCGCAAGTTCGCCTCGCTCGACCACCTCTCCGGCGGCCGCGCGGGCTGGAACGTGGTCACCTCGTCGAGCGAGTCCGAGGCGCACAACTTCAACCGCGACCGGCATCCGGACCACGCGCTGCGCTACGAGCGGGCGCGCGAGTTCGTCGGCGTGGTCGCCGGCCTGTGGGACAGCTGGGAGGACGACGCCTTCGTGCAGGACGCCGCCGCGGGGCGCTACTTCGACCCGGACAGGCTCCACGTGCTCGACCACCGCGGCACGCACTTCCAGGTGCGCGGCCCGCTCAACGTGGCGCGCGCGCCGCAGGGCCATCCGGTGATCGTGCAGGCCGGCGCGTCCGAGCCCGGGCAGGCGCTGGCGGCGCAGACGGCGGAGGTGGTCTTCACCGCCCAGCAGTCGCTCTCCGGCGCGCGGGCCTTCTACGCCGGCATCAAGGACCGGCTGGCGCAGTACGGCCGCCATCCGGACGAGCTCAAGATCCTGCCCGGCGTGTTCGCGGTGGTGGGCGAGAGCGGCGCCGAGGCCGAGGAGAAGCTGCAGCAGCTCCAGGAGCTGATCCATCCCGAGGTCGGCGTGCAGCTGCTGTCGCAGGTCATCGGCGGCTTCGACCTGTCGGGCTACCCGGTGGACGGGCCGCTGCCGCGCGGCATCCCCGAGCCCAACGGACCCAAGAGCCGCTTCCGCCTGGTCACCAGCCTGGGCTACGACGAGGGGCTGACCATCCGCCAGCTCTACCAGCGCATCGGCACCGCGCGCGGCCACTGGTCGATCCACGGCACCGCGTCGCAGGTGGCCGACCAGTTGCAGGAGTGGTTCGAGGGCGGCGCCGCCGACGGCTTCAACCTGATGCCGCCGACCCTGCCCGGCGGGCTCGACGACTTCGTGCGCCTGGTGGTGCCCGAGCTGCGGCGGCGCGGCCTGTTCCGCACCGCGTACGCCGGACGCACGCTGCGCGAGCACCTGGGCCTGCGCCGGCCGCCGAACCGGCATGCGCTCGCCCGGGAGTCCGGCAACGCGCGCGCCGCCTGAGCGCCGTCGCGCCTGTCGTCCATCGCACCGTCCCGCCCCCGCCAACCGGTCCGTACCGCCCCGTCCGCACCGGATCGGATCGGCGTTCCACCCCTTCCATGTCCTCCACTCCGCGCGTTCCCGCCGTCCGCACCGCTTCCATGGCCTCCGTCCTCCGCACCCCTTCGCCGCGCGCCGCCGCCGTCGTCCCTCCGCCGCCCCCGCGGCTGCCGGCCGAAGGCGTCTGGTGCTGCGACGGCGACGACGACGGCGTGCCGGCCACCGCGTGCCTGCCGGCGCCCGGCGGCTGGCGCCGGATGTTGACGACGGCCGCCGGCGCGCTGCTGGCGGTGGCCATCGCGGCGCTGACCGGGCTGGTGCTGGGCAGCCTGACCGCGCCGGCGCATGCGACCGGATCGCCGGGAACGCCCGCGGCGGCGGCGGCCGGCGCGGCGGCCCCGACCCGGCCCCCGGCGGACCGTGCGCGGCATGCGTCGCGGCGGCAGGATTTCTGGCCGCGCGTCGGTGCGCAAGGGCTGCGGGCGCCATGACGACCGCCGGCCTGCCGCCCGGACGGTGGTCGGGGATGCCGTCCGGCCTGCCGCTGCTGCCATCGTTTTCCGCGTCGCCGGCCTCTGCCGCGCCGCCCGCCGCGCCTCCCGGCGCGATCCCTTCCGCGAACGCTTCCCCGCCCGCCGCCATGCCCCACCCCGCCGCCTCCCTGGTCCTGCCGCCCGCCTTCGCGCCGCGCCCGGCCGCATCCGCATCCGCGACGGACGACGGCGCCCGCGCGCAGGCCGCCGCGGCCGCCGCGCGCCCGTCGCCCTGGCGCGGCCGGATCGCGCGGTGGCTGTGGGCCTGGCCGGTGCCGCTCGCGCTGCTGGCGCTGTGGTGGCTGGCGGCGCGCAACGAGTGGGTGGCGCCGCAGGTGCTGCCCGCGCCGGCCACGGTGCGCGACACCTTCCTCGACCTGCTGCGCAGCGGCGAGCTGGCCGAGAACCTGCGCATCAGCCTGCGGCGCGTGGCGGCGGGCTTCGGCGCCGGCGCGGCGGCCGGGCTGGCGCTGGGCGTGGCGATGGGGCTGTCGCGCGGCGTGAAGGACTATGTCTACCCGCTCTTCAAGGCCTTCAGCCAGATCCCGGTGCTGGGCTGGCTGCCGCTGCTGATGCTGCTGGTGGGCATCGACGAGGCGCTCAAGATCATCCTGATCGCCAAGGCCGCGGCGGTGCCGATCGCCCTCAACACCTACAAGGGCATCCAGGGCGTGCCGACCCACTACATCGAGCTGGCGCGGGTCTACGGCTTCGGCCGCCGGCAGCTGCTGGCGAAGGTGGTGTTCCCGTCGGCGCTGGCGCCGGTCTGGAACGGCATCCGCTACGGCCTGACGCATGCCTGGCTGGCGCTGGTGGTGGTGGAGCTGCTGGCCTCGTCCGAGGGCATCGGTTTCATGATCGTCTACGGCCGGCAGCTGTTCCAGCTCGACGTGGTGATGGCGGCGGTGGCGGTGGTCGGCGCGGTGGGCTTCGCGCTCGACAAGGCGCTGGCGCTGGCCGAGGCGCGGCTGCTGCGCTGGCGGCGCACCGCGCTGTGACGGCATGGGACGAATGCCCTCCATGAAATCCCCGGTATGCCAGGGTGTTTCCTGGGCCTCCAGCTCTTTTATTCATAGCAAACCCCGCCCGCGGGCCCGCCCAGGACGTTTCCCATGACCGCTCCCGTTGCTTCCGCTCCCCCCGCCGTTTCCGCATCCCCGCCCGCCGCGCGCCGCGCCTGGCGCGATCCGGTCCCGCCGGCCCTGCGCGGCTGGGTGATCCCGGCGGCGCTGCTGCTGCTGTGGTGGGCGGCGGTGCGCTTCGGCTGGTCGACCTCGCCGCTGCTGGTGCCGCCGTCGAAGGTGTGGCGGACGGCGGTCGAGCAGGCCGCCAGCGGCCAGCTGGCGCAGGCGCTCGCGGCCAGCCTGTGGCGCAACCTCGCCGGCTTCGCGCTGGGCGCGACGGCGGGCCTGCTGTTCGGCACCGCGCTCGGCCTGTCGCGCCGGTGCGAGCGCCTGTTCGGCCCGAGCTTCCACACGCTCAAGCAGATCTCGCTCTTCGCCTGGATTCCGCTGATCTCGGTCTGGTTCGGCCTGGGCGACCTGGCCAAGGTGGTGTTCCTGTCGCTGGCGGCCTTCTTCCCGATGGTGCTCAACACCTTCGAGGGCATCCGCAGCGTGCCGCGCGAGTTCGTCGAGGTGGCGCGGGTCTGCGGCTTCTCGCGCGGGCAGACGCTGCGCCGGGTGGTCCTGCCCTCGGCCTCGCCGTCGATCTTCGCGGGGGTGCACCTGAGCCTGATCTACGCCTGGCTGGCGACGCTGGGCGCCGAGTACCTGCTGGTCTCGGGCCAGGGCATCGGCAACACCATGATCGACGGCCGCGAGCACTTCTGGATGGACCTGGTGCTGTTCGGCGTGATCGTCGTCGGGCTGGTCGGCTTCTCGCTCAACGGGCTCGCCGGCCTGGCCGA
>JAKOND010000041.1 GCA_022702125.1 Burkholderiaceae bacterium | reverse complement strand
CCGGCCATGGCCGCCGGATCGACCAGCCGGTCGTACGCCGCCCCGTCCAGGTAGCCCAGCGCCGCCGCCGCCTCGCGGGGCGTGATGCCGCGGTCGAAGGCCTCGCGGGTGATGCGCGCCACCCGGTCGTAGCCCAGCACCGGGTTGAGCGCGGTCGCGAGCAGGAGCGCGCGCTCGACGTTGGCCGCGAGCTGCGCGGGCTCGGCCTCGATCCCGGCCACCAGCCGCTCGGCGAAGACCCGGGCGCTGTCGCCCAGCACCCGGACCGACTGCAGCAGGTTGTGGATCAGCACCGGCTTGGCGACGTTGAGCTCGAAGTTCCCCGACGCGCCCGCCAGCGTGATCGTCAGGTGGTTGCCCATGGCCTGCTGCGCGGCCTGGACCACCGCCTCGGCGATGGTGGGGTTGCGCTTGCCGGGCATGATCGACGAGGTCAGCCCGTCGTCGGGGATGCGCAGCTCGCCCAGCCCGCAGCGCGGGCCGGAGCCCAGCAGCCGGAGGTCGTTGGCGATCTTGGTCAGCGAGGTCGCCACCACGTTGAGCGCGCCCGAGACCTCGACCAGCGCGTCGTGCGCGCCCATGCCTTCGAACTTGCTCGGGTTGGGCCGGAAGCGCATGCCGGCCAGCGCGCTCGCCTCCTCGCAGAAGGCGGCGTCGAAGCCCGGCGGCGCGTTCAGGCCGGTGCCCGCCGCGGTGCCGCCCTGGGGCAGCAGGCACAGGCGCGGCAGCGTCGCCTCGACGCGGTCGATGCCGTGGCCCACCTGCCGCGCGAAGGTGTCGAAGGTCTGCCCGAGCGTCATCGGCACCGCGTCCATCAGGTGGGTGCGGGCGATCTTGAGCACGCCGGCGAAGGCGGCGGCGCGCTCCTGCAGACGGTCGCGCAGCAGGGCCAGCGACGGCAGCAGCCGGTCGCGCAGCTCCAATGCGGCCACCAGGTGCATCACCGTGGGGAAGCTGTCGTTGGACGACTGCGAGGCGTTGGCGTGGTCGTTCGGATGCACCGGATGCCGGGTGCCCGGCGGCTGCCCGAGCCGCAGGTTGGCGCGGTTGGCGATCACCTCGTTGGCGTTCATGTTGGTCTGGGTGCCGGAGCCGGTCTGCCAGACGGTGAGCGGGAAGTGGTCGTCGAGCAGGCCGTCGCGCAGCTCCTGCGCCGCGGCCTCGACCGCGTCGGCCAGCGCGCCCTCCAGCACCCCCAGCCGCCGGTTGGCGCGCGCCGCCGCCAGCTTCTGCAGGCCGAAGGCGTGGACCAGGCAGGCGGGGAAGCGTTCCTCGCCGATGGCGAAGACGGCCAGGGCGCGCTGGGTCTGCGCGCCCCAGAGGCAGTCCGCCGGGATCTCGACCGGGCCGAAGGCGTCGTGCTCGGTGCGCATCGCGGCGGGCCGGTGCTCGGATGGGGGCGGGGACGGGGGCATGGCCGGCATCAGTCGAGCGAAATCTTGGCGTCCGCCGCCACCTTGCGCCAGCGCTCCACCTCGCTGGCGGTGTGCTTGGCGAGAGCTTCCGGTGTGTATTCGGCGGCGGGCAGCAGCCGGATGCCCTGGCTCGCCATCTTGTCGGTCCAGGCCTTGTCCGCCAATGCCTTGGTGTAGGCCTGGTAGACCTTCTGGATGGCCTCGCGCGGCGTGCCCCTGGGCGCGTAGATGCCGTACCAGGTCGCGGTTTCGAAGCCGGGCACGACCTTCTGGCCGAGCGGCGGCACGCCGGGGAACTGGGCCATCGGCGCCGCCGAGGTCAGGCCGACGGCGGCGATGCGGCCGCCGGCGAGCTGCGGCAGCGCGGTGTTGGTCTGGTCGAACATCGCGTCGACCTGGCCGGCGACCAGGTCGGTCATCGCCGGTCCGGCGCCCTTGTACGACACCGAGGTGATCTCGATGCCGGCCCGGCTGGCGAAGAGCGCCGCCACCAGGTGCGAGGTCGAGCCGATGCCGGCGTTGCTGAAGTTGAGCTTGCCGGGGGCCTTCTTGGCCTGGGCGACCAGGTCCTCGGCCGTCTTGTAGGGCGAGTTCTTGCCGACCAGCAGCACCAGCGGCGTGTCGGGGAAGCGGAACACCGCGTCGAAGTCCTTGACCGGGTCGTAGGCGAGCTTCTTGTAGAGCGAGGGCGCGGCGCCCATGTATCCCATGTGGCCGACCAGCAGGGTGTAGCCGTCGGGCGCGGCCCGCGCGGCCTTGGCCGCGCCGAGGGTGCCGCCGGCGCCGGGCGTGTTCTCGATGATGATCTGCTGGCCCAGCTGCTGGCTGGTGCGCTGCGCGATGTCGCGCGCCATCGCGTCGGTCGGGCCGCCGGCGGCGAACGGGACGATCCAGGTGATCGGCTTGGCGGGGTAGCCCTGGGCGTGGGCGGCCAGGGCCAGGGCGGCGCCGGCCAGGGCCAGGGCGGCGCCGGCCAGGGCCAACGCGGTGGTCTTCAGGATGCGCATGATTTTGTCTCCGTGGATGTCGTGGGATGCCCGGGGGGTGCCGGGGAGTGCCGGGGGGTGCCGCGGGCGCGGCGGGAACGGGCGGCGGGCGGCGGGACGCCGGTGGCTCAGCCGCCGGCGGCGCGGGACAGGGCCACCGCGCGGTCCACCATCTGCGGCGCGGCGCCGAGGTAGTTGCGCGGGCTGGTCAGGCGTTCGAGCGCGGCGCGGTCGAAGTGCGCGCGCACGTCGGGCAGCTGCTCCAGCGCGTCGGCCAGCGTGCCGCCCCGGGTGTTCACCGTGCGGCAGGCGTCGTAGACGATGTCGTGCGCCTGCTGCCGGCCGGTGAAGGGGGCCAGGCCCATCATCACCGCCTCGGCCACGATCAGGCCGTCGGTCATGTCGAGGTTGCGGGCCATGCGGCCGGCATCGACGACCAGGCCGCCGAGCATGAACTTCGCCTGGTGCAGCGCGCCGGCGGTCAGCACGAAGCTCTCGGGGATCGCGATCCATTCGGCGTGCCACGGCCCGGTGGCGCGCTCCAGGTCCTGCACCATCGCGTCGAGCATCAGGCCGGCGTGCTGGCGCACCGACTTGGAGGCGGCGAGCATCAGCTCGCTGGAGATCGCGTTGCGCTTCTGGGGCATGGTGCTGCTGGCGCCGCGCCCGGGCACGAAGGGCTCGAAGACCTCGCCGAACTCGGTGGACGACAGCAGCATCACGTCGTAGGCGATCTTGCCGAGCGAGCCGGTGACCAGCGCCAGGAAGTTGACCGCCTCGGCCAGGCCGTCGCGGGCCACGTGCCAGGTGGTGGCCGGCACGCCCAGGCCGAGCTCCTCCATCAGCAGCCCCTGCACCTCCAGGCCCCGGTCGCCGAGCGAGGCCAGCGTGCCCGCGGCCCCGGCGAACTGGCCCACCAGCACCCGCGGGCGGAGTTCGTCCAGCCGGACCGCGTGCCGGTCGAACATCGCCAGCCAGATCGCGGCCTTGTAGCCGAAGGTGATCGGCAGCGCGTGCTGCAGGTGGGTGCGGCCGGGCATGGCGGTGTCGCGGTGCTCGACCGCCAGGTCGGCCAGGATGACGCGCAGCGCGGCGATGTCCTCGCCCACCTGGTCGAGGGCGTCGCGCACCTGCAGCACGGTGGCGGTGTCCATGATGTCCTGCGTGGTCGCGCCCCAGTGGAGGTAGCGTCCGGCCTCCCCGCACTGCTTCACCAGCTGGTGCACCAGCGGCAGGATGGGGTAGCCCACAATGTCGGTTTCCTTGCGCAGCAGCTCGAAGTCGAGCGCGTCGGCGTCGCACCGGGCGGCGATCTCCCCGGCCGCGTCCGCCGGGATGACGCCGCAGCGGCCCTGCGCGCGCGCCAGCGCCACCTCCACCTCCACGTAGCGGGCGACCAGCGAGCGGTCGGCGAAGATGCCGCGCATCCGCGGCGTGCCGAAGGCATCGCGGAAGAGGAGCGAATCGATGGCGGTGCTGGAGGCGAAGGTCGAGGGTGTCATGGCAGGCGTGCGGCAGGAATGGAGAGCGGTGGGAAGAACACGGACGGACCCTATAAGTCCGGACATATGATCAATGCTATTTATGTACGTACTTAATGAACATCCGGGTTTTCCCCGTCCGGATGCGCGCGCGGCTCTCCCGCGTTCCTTCCAGGAGGGGACGGCGCATGGCTGACACCCGGTATGCGCAGCTGGCGCGGGACCTGTCGGAGCGCATCGCCACGGGCGAGTACCCGGTGGGCGGGCTGCTGCCCACCGAGCTGGAGCTGGGCGAGCGCTACGGTGTCAGCCGCCACACGGTGCGCGCGGCCATCGCCGAGCTGCAGCAGCTCGGCCTGGTCTCGCGCCGCAAGAAGGTGGGCACCCGGGTGGAGGCCGCGTCGCCGAACGCCCACTACCGGCAGTCGCTGGCCTCGCTGGACGACCTGGTGCAGTTCGGCGCGACCCATGTGCGCGAGGTGCGGCGGATCGCGGAGCAGGTGCTGGACCGGGCGCTGGCCGCGGAGCTGGCCTGCCCGGCGGGCAGCCGGTGGCTGGCCGTCTCCAGCCTGCGCCGCGACGGCGCGCCGCCGCACCTGCCGATCGCCTGGACCGATGTCTACGTGGACGCGTCGCGCTTCGACATCGCGCTGCTGGCCGAGCAGATCCGCGCCGCGCCCGAGGCCCTGGTGAGCAGCCTGCTCGAATCGCACCACGGCCGGCGCATCGCGCGGGTGCAGCAGGACGTGGTGGGGGCGCTGGTGCCCGAGGCGCTGGCCGCGGAGCTGCAGGCGCCCGCGGGCTCGGCGGCGCTCAAGATCCTGCGCCGCTACATCGACACCGCGGGCGAGCTGCTCGACGTCAGCGTCACCCTGCACCCGGCCGACCGCTACACCCTGTCGATGCAGATCGACCGCGAACGGGCCAGCGTTTCCTCCCGCGCGCCGGGCTGACGCCGGCGCGGCCGGCCGTCCCGGCTCAGCGCGCGCGGCCCACCGGCCGCAGGCCCCAGGTGAGGGCCAGCCAGGCCAGCGACAGCGCCAGCGTGGTCGCGAACAGCCCGGTCGGCCCGGCGAACTTCGCCACCGCCCCGCCCAGCGCGCCGCCCGCGAACAGCCCGAGCGACTGCAGCGTGTTGTAGACGCCGAGGGCGGTGCCGCGCAGCGCGGCCGGCGCCATGCGCGAGACCAGGCTGGGCTGGCTGGCCTCCAGGGTGTTGAAGCCGCAGAAGAAGACGAACATCAGCATCGACAGGCCCGCGATGCCCCAGGCGTCGGGCGCCGGGGCCGCCACGCCCTGCAGCGCCGCCGGCGCGGCCCGGGACACCAGCAGCAGGCCCAGTTGCACCAGCGCCACCAGCGCCACCGCGCCGCGCAGCGCGGCCCGCAGGTGGCCGCGGCGCTCCAGCGGGAAGAGGCCCGCGCCCATCACCACGAAGGACGCCAGCACCGCCGGCAGGTAGACCCACCAGTGGTGCGGCTTGGCGAGCCCGGCCTGCACCAGCAGGCCCGGCACCGCGACCCACATCGCAAGCTGGATGGTGTGCAGCGCGAACACGCCGGCGTTGAGCCGCAGCAGGTCCGGGTGCTGCCACAGCGCGGCCACCGGCGCGCGGCGCGCCGCCGCGTGGCGCGCCGGCTCGGGCGGCACCGCCCAGGCCACCACCGCGATGCCGGCCAGCGCCAGCGCGCCGGTCAGGCCGAACAGCCCCGCCAGGCCGATGCGCGCGGCCAGCGGCGGCGCGGCCACCAGCGCGACCGCGAACACCAGCCCGATGCTGCCGCCGACCATCGCCATCGCCTTGGTGCGCACCGCCTCGCGCGTCTGGTCGGCCAGCAGCGCGGTGACCGCCGCCGACACCGCGCCCGCGCCCTGCAGCGCGCGGCCGGCCACCAGCGCGGCGAGGCTGTCGGCGAAGGCGGCCAGGAAGCTGCCGGCCGCGAACACCAGCAGCCCGGCGACGATCACCCGCTTGCGCCCCAGGCGGTCCGAGGCCAGGCCGAAGGGGATCTGCAGGAAGGCCTGCGTCAGGCCGTAGATGCCCATCGCCAGGCCGACCAGCGCCGGGTCGTCGCCGCCGGGGTACTTGCGGGCCTCCAGCGCGAAGACCGGCAGCACCAGGAACAGGCCCAGCATGCGCAGCGCGAAGATCGCCGCCAGCGAGCCGCTGGCGCGGCGCTCGGCCGGGGTCATGCGCGTGCCGGCGGCGCCGGACGGCGGCGCGGACGGCGGATTCGGCTCGGCGGCGGGGGAGGAGATGGAATCGGACACGTGGGACGTTGTGGGGGGAACCGGGAGGCGGGCCGGCGCCTTTCGCGCGGAATCCCGGATTGTCGGCGATAGCCCGCGGGTCGCCCGGGCGCGCCGGCTTCTCTATCATGGGGGGTTTTCCCCCGCGGACGCGCCTACCTTGAATTCCCCACTCTCCCCGCCGTCCCCGCGACAGGACGAAGACCCGTCCGGCGACGGCGCCTACCTGGCGCGGGCGATGCGCGAGCAGCGCATCAGCATCCGCGGCGCGCGCACCCACAACCTCAAGAACGTCGACCTCGACCTGCCGCGCAATCGGCTGGTGGTGATCACCGGCCTGTCGGGCTCGGGCAAGTCGAGCCTGGCCTTCGACACCCTCTACGCCGAGGGCCAGCGGCGCTACGTGGAGAGCCTGTCGGCCTATGCGCGGCAGTTCCTGCAGCTGATGGACAAGCCCGACGTGGACCTGATCGAGGGCCTGTCGCCCGCGATCAGCATCGAGCAGAAGGCCACCAGCCACAACCCGCGCTCGACCGTCGGCACCGTGACCGAGATCCACGACTACCTGCGCCTGCTCTACGCCCGCGCCGGCACGCCCTACTGCCCCGAGCACGACCTGCCGCTGCAGGCCCAGACCGTCAGCCAGATGGTCGACGCCGTGCTGGCGCTGCCGGCCGACACCCGGCTGATGGTGCTGGCGCCGGTCGCCCGCAACCGCAAGGGCGAGTTCCTGGAGCTGTTCGCCGAGATGCAGGCCCAGGGCTACGTCCGCTTCCGGGTGGACGGCACCATCTTCGAGTACGAGTCGCTGCCGAAGCTCAAGAAGACCGAGAAGCACGACATCGACGTGGTGATCGACCGGCTCAAGGTGCGGCCCGAGGCGGCGGACGCGGCCTCCGGCGCGGCGGCGGGCCTGCGGCAGCGCCTGGCCGAGAGCATCGAGGCGGCGCTGCGCGTCGGCGGCGCGGACGCCGGCGGCCGGGTGGTGGCGCTGGAGATGGATTCCGGGGTCGAGCACCTGTTCAATTCCCGCTTCTCGTGCCCGGTGTGCAACTGGTCGCTGCCGGAGCTGGAACCGCGGCTCTTCTCCTTCAACTCGCCGGTGGGCGCCTGCCCGGCCTGCGACGGGCTAGGGGTGCAGGACGTCTTCGACCCGGCGCGGGTGGTGGCCTTCCCCTCGCTGAGCCTGGCCAGCGGCGCGATCAAGGGCTGGGACCGGCGCAACGCCACCACCTTCCCGATGGTCGAGGCGCTGGCGGCGCATTTCGGCTTCGCGGTGGACACGCCCTTCGAGGAACTGCCCGGCGGCATCCAGCACCTGGTGCTGCACGGCACCGGCACCGAGGACATCGCCTTCACCTACGCCAGCGACGGCCCCTCGGGCCGCAAGCTGGTGAAAAAGCATCCTTTCGAGGGCGTCGTGCCCCACCTGCAGCGCCGCTGGCGCGAAACCGATTCGGCCGTGGTGCGCGAGGAGCTCGCGCGCCTGCGCAGCACCCAGCCGTGCCCGGCCTGCCACGGCGCGCGGCTGCGCATCGAGGCGCGCCACGTCAAGGTCGGCGAGGGCGACGGGGCGCTGCCGATCCAGGCGGTGAGCCGGATGACGCTGCGCGCCACCCGGGCGCACTTCGCCGGCCTGGCGCTGCACGGCGCCAAGGCCGAGATCGCCGACAAGATCGTGCGCGAGATCGGCGCGCGCCTGAGCTTCCTCAACGACGTCGGCCTGGGCTACCTGAGCCTGGACCGCAGCGCCGAGACGCTCTCGGGCGGCGAGGCGCAGCGCATCCGGCTCGCCAGCCAGATCGGCTCGGGCCTGACCGGGGTGATGTACGTGCTCGACGAGCCCAGCATCGGCCTGCACCAGCGCGACAACGACCGTCTCATCGCCACGCTGCGGCACCTGCGCGACATCGGCAACAGCGTGATCGTGGTCGAGCACGACGAGGACATGATCCGCGCCGCCGACCATGTGGTGGACATGGGCCCGGGCGCCGGCGTGCACGGCGGCCGGGTGATGGCCCAGGGCACCTGCGCCGAGGTCGAGGCCAGCGCCGCCTCGCTGACCGGCCAGTACCTGTCCGGCGCGCGGCGCATCGCGGTGCCGGCGCGCCGCACGCCCTGGCTGCCGGTGCTGCGCGGCGACGACGCGGAGTCCAAACCGAAGAAGAAGGCCGCCGGCAAGCCCAGCGCCGCCGCCGTCGCCTGGGCCGAGCGCCAGGTGGCGCACCGCGCGACGCAGGGCGACCTGCAGGCGCTGCGGGTGGTGGGCGCCACCGGCAACAACCTGCGCGGCGTGAGCGCCGAATTCCCGGTGGGGCTGCTGACCTGCGTGACCGGCGTATCGGGCTCGGGCAAGTCCACGCTGGTCAACGACACGCTCTACGCCGCCGTCGCGCGCCAGCTCTACCGCGCCCACGAGGAGCCGGCGGCGCACGAGGCGATCGAGGGCATCGAGTACTTCGACAAGGTGATCAACGTCGACCAGTCGCCGATCGGCCGCACGCCGCGCAGCAATCCGGCGACCTACACCGGCCTGTTCACCCCGATCCGCGAGCTGATGGCCGAGGTGCCGGCCGCCCGCGAGCGCGGCTACGAGCCGGGCCGCTTCTCCTTCAACATCGCCGGCGGCCGGTGCGAGGCCTGCCAGGGCGACGGCGTGGTGAAGGTCGAGATGCACTTCCTGCCCGACGTCTACGTGCCCTGCGACGTCTGCCGCGGCGCGCGCTACAACCGCGAGACGCTGGAGATCCAGTACAAGGGCCGCAACATCGCGCAGATCCTGGACATGACGGTGGAGGCGGCGCACGGCTTCTTCGGCGCGGTGCCGACCATCGCGCGCAAGCTGCAGACGCTGCTGGACGTGGGCCTGTCCTACGTCACGCTGGGCCAGGCGGCGACCACGCTCTCGGGCGGCGAGGCGCAGCGGGTCAAGCTGGCGCTGGAGCTGTCCAAACGCGACACCGGCCGCACGCTCTACATCCTCGACGAGCCGACCACCGGCCTGCACTTCGCGGACATCGACCTGCTGCTCAAGGTGCTGCACCAGCTGCGCGACGCGGGCAACACCATCGTCGTCATCGAGCACAACCTGGACGTCATCAAGACGGCCGACTGGGTGATCGACATGGGACCGGAGGGCGGCGCGGGCGGCGGCACCGTGGTGGGCGCCGGCACGCCCGAGGAGATCGCGGCCAACCCGGCCAGCCACACCGGGCATTACCTGGCGCGGCTGCTGTAGCCGCGGATAGCCGCGGGCGCCGCCCTCGCCCGGGCGCTACGAAGGGTCCTTGCTGCGGGTGCGGCCGACGGCGCTGAAGATGCCGATGCCCAGCAGGATCATCGTGCCGATGCCGATATAGAGGTGCGGCACGCCCGCCACCACGGCGGCCCAGATCACGCCTCCCAGGAACAGCAGGAAGCCCACCATGTACAGGGCGAAAGACATTTTTTTCCTCCAGAAGTGATGGGCGGATTCTGCGGGGGCGACCCGCCGTCGCGCACCGTCCCGCCGGAGGATTCGCGCGTCGGCGCCGTCCTACCCGGCCCCGGCGGGAGCCGGCGGCGAAACCCGGCCGATGCCCGCGCTCCGCCTGGGCTTCCAGCTACCGAATCGATAGCAATCAGCAGCCCATGCCCGGTTCCGTGACCGCGTAGGCGCCCAGCGCCAGCCCGTCGAGGGTGTGGGGGCCGATGGCCGCGCGCACCAGGCGCAGCGTGGGGTGGCCGACCGCTGCGCTCATGCGCCGCACCTGCCGGTTGCGGCCCTCGCGGATCGCCAGCTCGATCCAGGCGGTGGGGATGGACTGCCGCACCCGGATCGGCGGGTCGCGCGCGGGCAGCGGCGGCGGCGCCTCCAGCAGCCGCGCCCGGGCCGGCAGGGTCGGGCCGTCGCGCAGTTGCACGCCGCGCCGCAGCGCGGCCAGCGCCGCCGCGTCGGGCACGCCCTCGACCTGCACCCAGTAGGTCTTCTCCATCTTGAAGCGCGGATCGGCGATGCGGGCCTGCAGCCGCCCGTCGCCGGTCAGCAGCAGCAGGCCCTCGCTGTCGGCGTCGAGCCGGCCGGCCACGTACACGCCGGGCAGGTCGATGAACTCCTTGAGCCCGCGCCAGCGCCCTTCGGCGGTGAACTGGCTCAGCACCCCGTAGGGCTTGTGGAAGCGGATCAGGCGCGGTGCGGCGGGGGCGTTCATGGCCGACACCATAGCGGAGCGGCCGGCCCCGCCGAAAGGCGCAGCAAATAGGCTGGGAATATATTTTGCTACCCGGTCCGCACGCCCTCCCTGTAGCATCGACCGCACCGGCCTCCCCTCTTCCGCCTCCTGCCCCCGAGACTCCCCCATGCCCTCCAGCGCCTCCCCGCGACGCCCCAGGCCGCCCGACAAACGCCGCGCCGCGGACATCGCCTACGACACGATCGAATCCCTGATCTCGCGGCTCGAGATCGCGCCCGGCACCCCGGTGGTCGAGGCCGACATCGCCGAGATGGCCGGCCTCGGCCGCACCCCGGTGCGCGAGGCGCTGATGCGGATGGTCTCGATCGGGCTGGTGGCGCAGCAGCCGCGGCGCGGGCTGGTGGTCTCCGGCATCGACGTGGCGGACCACCTCGACGTGATCGAGACGCGCCGCGTGCTGGAGCGCCTGATCGCCACCGGCTCGGCCCGGCGCGCGACGCCGGACCAGCGCAAGGCCCTGGTCGCCACCGCGCAGAAGATGGTGAAGGCGGCCGACAAGGGCAACCTCGACGCCTACATGCAGTACGACCAGGACCTGGACCACATCAACCACGCCGCCTGCGCCAATCGCTCGGCCGTGGGCGCGGTGCTGCCGCTGGTGGTGCGCTGCCGGCGCTTCTGGTACGCCTACCAGCACGAGGGCGACATCGCCGAAGGCGCGCAGGCGCACCTGGCGATGGCCGAGGCGATCGCGTCGAGCGACAGCGCCGCGGCGGCGCGCGGCGCGGACCAGCTGATGGACTACCTCGAACGCTTCGCCCGGCGGATCATCGACTCCTGAGGGGGCGGCCCCGGCGCGGCGGCCGCGCCGCCGGGGACCGCGCCGCCCGGGCGCCCGGACTCAGGCCTGCAGGCCCGCGCCGACCGTGCGCAGCTCGGCGATCTGCGGCGCCTTGGGCAGCCAGATCTTGTCGAAGGCCTGGATCGCGGGCCGGGTGTCGAAGTTGGAGAGGTCGCGCGTGGCGATGCCGGTCTGCCTGAATTTCTCCAGCAGGCCGGCCTCGGTGGTGACGATGTCGTTGATCTGGGCATCGAGCGCCTGGGCGGTGAGCTGGCGGACCAGGTCGCGGTCCTTGGCGTCGAGCGTCTGCCATACCCGGCCCGAGAACAGCGGCGCGACCGGCATGAACAGCGCGTTCATCGGCATCATCACCTTGGCGACCTTGTCGAAGCGCTGGTTCCAGGAGAACTCGACGTCGGCCTCCAGCCCGTCGACCTGGCCGTTGGTCATGGCGTCGAACACGCCCGGGGTGGGGATCGGCGTGGGCGCCGCGCCGAAGTACTGGTAGAAGTCGCGGTAGACCGGGGTGGGGTTGATGCGCAGCTTCATGCCCTTGAGGTCGTCCGGCGTCCTGATGTCCTTGCTGGAGAACACCACCCGCATGCCGGTGATGCCCCAGCCCAGGCCGACGGTGCCGGTCTCGCGCGGCAGCGCGTCGAGCAGCTTGAGCGCGGCGGGCGTGCGCACCAGCCTGGCCACGGCGGGCGTGGAGCGCACCAGGTAGGGCGCGTTGATCGAGGCGACGCTCGGCACCCGCGAGCCCAGCTCCGCCGCCTGGATCCAGCCCATGTCGAGCGCGCCGGACTGCATCTGCTGCATCATCACCGACTCGTTGCCGAGCTGGCCGGAATGGAACACGGTGACGGTCAGCCGGCCGCCGGTGGCCTTGTTCAGCGCCTCGCCGAACTGCAGCGCCGCGCGGTTCCACGAATGCCCGGCGGGCGTGATGATGCCCAGGCGGAGTTCCTTCGCGGCGGCGGCGCGCGAGGGCGTCACGAAGGCCAGGGGCGCGGCCGCGGCGGCGGCCTGCAGGAGGTGGCGACGGTTCAGGGTCATGGTGGGCTCCAGGAGAAAAGAGGGGCGGACTACTTGAGCAGCCCGAGCGACAGGCTCGGGAACAGCGACAGCATCACCAGCGCCACGCAGCTGATGACGAAGAAGGGCAGCGTGACGATGAACATCCTCCCGGGCTTGGCCCCGGTCACCGCCGCGGCGACGAAGAAGCTCAGGCCCACCGGCGGGGTCATCAGGCCCAGCACCAGGTTGATGACGATCACCACCCCGAAGTGGCGCGGGTCGATGTGGTAGATCTCGGTGGCGATCGGCAGCAGGATGGGCGCGGTCATGATCAGCCCGGGGATGCCGTCGATGACGGTGCCGATCACCAGCAGGATCAGGTTGACCAGCAGCAGGAAGGTGACCGGGTCCTTGGCGACGGTCTGGATCCAGGCGGCCACCGTCTGCGGCACCTTGCCGTAGATCAGCAGCCAGGAGAACACCGCCGCCGCCGCCACCAGGAACAGCACGATGGCCGAGTAGATGGCCGAGCGCAGCAGGATCGCGGGCAGGTCGGCGTACTTGAATTCCCGGGTCACGTAGCGGCCCACCAGCGCCGCGCTGACCGCGCCCACCGCGGCCGACTCGGTCGGGTTGGCCAGGCCGCTCAGGATGGAGCCGACGATCACCAGCGGGATCAGCAGCGTGGGGCTGGAGACGAGCACCGTCCTGGCCCGCTCGCGCAGCGTGCGCCGCGGGCTGCGCGGGTAGTCGTAGACCAGGCCCATGCAGGCGATCACGACGAAGAAGAGCAGCGTCAGCAGGAAGCCCGGCAGGATGCCGGCGATCAGCATGTCGCCCACCGCCACCTGCGCGAGCACGCTGTAGACCACGAACATCACCGAGGGCGGGATGATCGGCCCGAGCATGCCGCCGTAGACGGTGAGGCCGGCGGCGAAGGTCTTGTCGTAGCCCTGCTTCTCCATCTCCGGCACCATCACCTGCGACATGATGGCCACCTGCGCGGTGGCCGATCCGATGATCGACGACACCAGCATGTTGGCCAGGATGTTCACGTAGGCCAGCCCGCCCTTGACCGATCCGACGAAGGCCATCGACAGGTCCACCAGCCGGCGGGTGATGCCGCCGCTGTTCATGATCTCGCCGATCAGGATGAACAGCGGGATGGCGATCAGGCCGTAGCTGTCCACGCCGGCGAACATCTGCGTGGCGTAGGACTGCAGCAGCACCGGGTTGCCGATGCTGTAGATGTAGAAGATGCCCGAGAGGCACAGGCACAGGCCGATGGGCACGCCCACCAGCATGACGGCCAGGAAGAAGAGCGAGGTCAGCATCTCAGTTCACCGCGTCGGGGTTGTCGGCCTGGAAGGCGGGATGCGCGCGGCGCGGCGCGAGGCGCGCGTCCTCCAGCAGGTTGGCCAGCGCGTGCAGGCTCATGCACAGGGCGAAGATCGGCATGATCAGCTGCAGCACCCACACCGGCCACTCCAGCGTCTGGGTGCGCTCGGTGTAGAGGAAGTTGAAGGATTCGGCCGCGTATTCCTTGGCGTCGAAGCCGGCGCGCGCCAGGCCGACCGGGTCCATCCACAGCCAGCACATCGCGAGCAGCGCCAGCGCGAAGCACAGCACCCCGGCGCTGGCCGCCAGCTTGGCGGCGTGCGCGGCGCGCGGCCCGAGCTGGTCGGTCAGCAGGCTCACGGCGAAGTCCAGCCGCAGCCGGGTCATGGCCGAGGCGCCGATGAAGGTCAGCCACACCACCGCGTACACCGAGGCCTCGTCCACCCAGTAGAGCGGCATGCCGCTGTAGCGGGTGACGACGTTGAGCAGGATCAGCGCCACCAGCAGGCCCATCGACAGCACGAGCAGGCGCCGCTCCAGCCGCAGCAGCGCATCGGAGGCGTCGAGCACGGCGCGCACCAGCGGACCGGGGACGCGCGTCGGGACGGGAGGGAGTTCGGCCATGGGTTCGTCGTCGCGTGGTGGGGGGATTCTTTCGGGAGATACCGCCGATATATCGGCGGCATCCGGAAACGGTAGCAATTTGGGTGCCGGCCGCGCCGGGTCGCTCGCCCTGCCGCCGCGGTCAGGCGACCGACTGGCAGGCGGCCGGGCGGGTCGCCAGCGCCTTCTTCACCACCGCCTCCACGAAGGCGCGCTCCTCGCCCACCAGCGGCAGGCGGGGCTTGCGCACGTGCTCGGTGCCGACGCCCACCAGGGCGTCGATGAGCTTGAGGTTCTGGACCAGCTTGGTGGAGACGTCCAGGTGCAGCATCGGCGTCATCCACTGGTAGAGCTTGAGCGCCTCGGCGAAGTCGCCGGCCTTCATCAGGTCGTACAGCGCCACCGTCTCGCGCGGGAAGGCGCAGCCGACGCCGGCCAGCAGGCCGTCGCAGCCCAGCGCCAGGCCCTCGTAGGCGAGGTCGTCCACGCCCAGGAACAGCCGGTAGCGGTCGCCCACGGTGTTGCGCAGGTCGGTGATGCGGCGGATGTCGTCGGTGCTCTCCTTGATGGCGGTCACCCACTTGCAGTCGGCCAGCTCCGCCATGTGCCCGGGCTTCAGGTCGACCCGGTAGGCCACCGGGTTGTTGTAGACCATGACCGGCTGCTGGGCGGCCTCGGCCATGGTGCGGACGTTGAGCATGGCCTCGCGCGCATCGGCCACGTAGATCACCGAGGGCATCACCATGAAGCCGTTCACGCCGATCGCGTTGGCGCCGTCGATGTAGCGCAGCGCCTCGGCGGTGCGGGTCTCCGACACGTTGGCCAGCACCGGGATGCGGCCGGCCGCGGCCTCGACCGCGATGCGCGCCACCTCGAGCTTCTCCTCCAGCGACAGGGTGCTGGCCTCGCCCAGCGAGCCGCAGGTGACCAGGCCGTGGATGCCGTTGCGGATCTGGAAGTCGATGTGGCGGGCGGTGCCCTCGGCGTCGATGCGCTCGTCGGCGTGGAACTTGGTGGTGATGGCGGGGAAGATGCCGCTCCAGGGTTGGCTGCTCATGGATACTCCGTTCGGGGCTTTGAAAAGATACTTCAAATATATTTAAAGTATTCTTTGCGAGTATCAGCACAAACCATGCCTGCGCCGGCGGGGCTTTTCGGCTACGCCGGCCGGGAGGACGGGGGCCGCGCGGCGGGTCCGCGCCTCAAAACCGGGCGCGCGGTTCGCCGTTCTGGCGCGTCGCGGCGGGCGCGGGGTGCGGATTGGTGCATCCGCATCCGTCGGAGACGGGCGGCCGAACGCCACGGCGCGGCGCACGCCCGCCCTTCGCGGGTCCGGCGCGCGGCGCGAGGCAGGCGGCGTCAGCCGCCCGTCGCGGCGGCCAGCGCGCCGGCCAGCAGCAGGACGCCCGCCGCGCCGCCCGCGATCCAGGGCACCGCGCGCGGCGCGTAGCTCAGGGCCCCGGCCGTCGCCAGCGCGGCGGCGGTCAGCACGCCCAGCCACAGCACCCAGCCCACCGTCCG
>JAKOND010000009.1 GCA_022702125.1 Burkholderiaceae bacterium | reverse complement strand
CTTGCCGATGGAGAAGCTGGCCGGGTCCTCGCCCGGCGGCAGCTCCACCGGCGGCACCGGCAGGTCGTACTTCCGCGCGAAGTCGAGGTCGCGCTGGTCGCCGGAGGGGCAGCCGAAGATCGCGCCCGTGCCGTATTCCATCAAGACGAAGTTGGCGATCCAGACCGGATAGGTCGCGCCCTCGATAAAGGGGTGCGCCACGCGCAGCCCGGTGTCGATGCCGCGCTTCTCCGCCTGCTCGATGGCGGCTTCCGAGGTGCCGAGGGAGCGGACCTCGGCGATGAACTTCGCGACCTCGGGGTTCGACTCGGCCGCCGCGGCCGCCAGCGGGTGCTCGGCGGCCACCGCGATAAAGGACATGCCGAACAGCGTGTCCGGGCGGGTGGTGAAGACTTCCACCTCGCTCAGCCCGGCGGCCGGCGTGACCAGCGGGAAGCGCACGCGCGCGCCCTCGGACCGGCCAATCCAGTTGGCCTGCATCAGCCGCACGCGCTCGGGCCAGCGGTCGAGTTCGCCCAGCGCCGACAGCAGCTCCGGCGCGAACTTGGTGATGGACAGGAACCACTGCGACAGCTGCTTCTTCTCGACCAGCGCGCCGGAGCGCCAGCCGCGGCCGTCGATCACCTGCTCGTTGGCCAGCACGGTGTTGTCCACCGGGTCCCAGTTGACCCAGCTCACCTTCCGCTCGGCGAGGCCGGCCTTCATGAACTGCAGGAACAGCTTCTGCTGCTGGCCGTAGTAGGAGGGGTCGCAGGTGGCGAACTCGCGCTCCCACTCGATCGACAGGCCCATGCGCTGCAGCTCGCCGCGCATCGCCTCGATGTTGGCATAGGTCCAGGCCGCCGGGTGCACGCCGCGCTCGCGCGCCGCGTTCTCGGCCGGCAGGCCGAAGGCGTCCCAGCCCATCGGGTGCATCACCTGGTGGCCGCGGGCGCGCTTGTAGCGGGCCACCACGTCGCCCAGCGTGTAGTTCCGCACATGCCCCATGTGGATCTTGCCCGAGGGGTAGGGGAACATCTCCAGCACGTAGTACTTGGGCTTGCTGCCGTCCGGCACGTCCGGCGCGCGGAAGCAGGCGCCCGCGTTCCAGGCCGCCTGCCAGCGCGGCTCGGCCTGCCCGAAGTCGTAGCGCGCGGGCTCGGCGCGGGAAGCCTGGTCTTGGAGGACGGTGTCGGTCATGGCGGCGGGCGGTTCGATCCGGCTGCGGGGGCGGGCAATGGCGGAAAGCCATAGGCGCCCGGGGGCGGCAAGGGAAGTGGCGAGGGCCGGTGCCGGGCCGGAAGCAAGGCAAGGTCGGGGAAGGAATTCCCCGGACCCCTTCTTTTTCTGATGGATCTTCGGTCGCGCTGCCGGGGCGGTCGCGCTCCTGCTGCAGCGCTCCGCCGCCACAGCCACTTCCGAAGACAGGATAAAAAGAAGATGGGGGTTCGGGGGAATTCATTCCCCCGACCTTGGCTCCCGTCCGTTCAGCGCCCCGCCGACTGGCTCCGCAGCTCGCGGGCGCGGGACAGCACCTGGTTTTCCAGGTCGGTGGCGGTGCTGGCGGCGGCGGGGGCATCGGCCCAGCCGTTGCCCTGGCGCACCTGGCGGAACACCGTCACGCGCACGCCGTCCGAGCGCAGCTGGCGGCTGAGGATGTAGGCGGTGGCGCGGAAGCGCTCGTCCGGGGTGGCGGGGGGCGCGTACCAGTCGGTGATGATCACGCCGCCGAAGGGATCGGCCGAGGTGAGCGGCAGGAAGGACAGGGTGTCCAGCGTGGCGCGCCACAGATAGGCGTTGACGCCGATGCCGGTGCCGTCCTGGGCGCCGCCGGCGCCCCCGCCGCCGCCCTGGGACTGCGAGCGGTCGGTTCCCATGATGAGGATGCCGTCGCCGCCGCCCAGCCTGCCCTGCACGCGGGCGCGGCGGCTGTCGTCATAATATTCGTCGTTGCCGACAGGACGGCCCTGGCCGCAGGCGGCGAGGACGGGGAGGAGCAGCCCGAAGGCGAGGAGCTTGCGCATGGCGCGCGCACGATACGGGGGTGGGGGTTTCAGGCAAGGGGAAAAGCGGGATGCGACAGGCCGGTCACAATCTGTGAGCGCGTGGGCCGTGGGCGTGCCGGGGGGCACGCACGAAAAAGGCGGCGGGTTGCCCCGCCGCCTTTCCGTAGCCCGATGATCCGGAAGGATCAGAAGGCGATGCGGCTGCCGAGCAGGAAGACGTCGGTCCGCAGGCTGTTGTTGTTGTTGCCCAGCGAGCTGTTCAGGAGGTCGAAGCCACCTTCCGAGCGCTTCAGGTTGTTGTACTCGGCCACCAGCTGCAGGCCGGGCGCCAGGGTGTAGGCGGCGCCGACCGACCAGGCGCGGTCGGTACGCTCGCCGGTCTCGATGCGCTGGTTACCCGCGCTCTTGGAGTTGTAGTAGTTCGCGCCGATGGTCAGGCCCGAGAAGGTGTAGGACGCGCCCAGGAAGATCTGGCTCATGTTGCGCGTGTCGAGGCGCGAGGCGTTGCCGACGACGTTCGGCGACGGACGGGCCAGCAGG
>JAKOND010000338.1 GCA_022702125.1 Burkholderiaceae bacterium | reverse complement strand
GCCGTCGGCCCCGCCGTCGTCCGGCAGGAACTCGTGCGCCACCAGCACCGGCCGGCCGGCGGTCACCGTGCCGGTCTTGTCGAAGGCCACCGCGCGGATGCCGCGCGCCTCCTCCAGCCAGGTGCCGCCCTTGACCAGGATGCCGCGCCGCGCGGCGGCGGCCAGCGCGCTCACCACCGTCACCGGCGTGGACAGCACCAGCGCGCACGGGCAGGCGATGACCAGCAGCGTCAGCGCCCGGTAGAGCGCGCCGGTCCAGCTCCAGTCCAGCAGCAGCGGCGCGCCCAGCGCCACCGCCACCGCCAGCACGAACACCGCCGGCGTGTAGACCGCCGCGAACCGGTCCACCAGCCGCTGCGTCGGCGCGCGCGCGGCCTGGGCCTGCGCCACCACCCGCACGATGCGGTCGAGCATCGTGTCGCCGGCCGCGGCGGTCACCCGGAACTCCAGCGCCGACTGGGCGTTGACGGTGCCGGCGAAGAGCGGGCTGCCCGGCGCCTTGTCCACCGGCAGGCTCTCGCCGGTGATGCTGGCCTCGTCGACCGCGCCGCGCCCGGCGGTCACCTCGCCGTCCAGGGGAATGCGGCCGCCCGGCCGCACCCGCACCAGTGCGCCGGCCGGCACCGCCGAGGCCGCGACCTGCCGCCAGCCGCCGTCGGGCCCCCGCGTCTCGGCGGTGTCGGGCCGCAGCGAGAGCAGGGCGGCGACCGCGTCGCGGGCGCGCTGCACGCTGCGCTCCTCGATGCGCTCGGCCAGCGCGTAGAGCGCCATCACCATCGCCGCCTCCGGCCACTGGCCGATCAGGAAGGCGCCGGTCACGGCGACCGCCATCAGGGCGCTGATGCCGAGCTTGCCGCCCAGCAGCGAGCGCCATCCGCTGCGGAACACGCCCAGGCCCGCCAGCGCGATCGACACCGCCGCCAGCGCCATGCCGGCGTACTGCCCCCACGGCCGCCCGGCGCCGTCGCCGGCCCACCAGTGCGCGCCCTCGGCGGCCAGCGCCAGCGCCAACGCGGCGCCGAGACGGACCGGACCGGGCAGTGCGCCGTGGTCGTGGCCCGCGTGGTCGTCCGCCCCGGCCGGGCCGGCGGCATGGTCATGCTCGTGGTCGTGGTCGTGGTCGTGGTCGTGCGCATGGCCGTGCCCGGCGCCCTGCCCATGCGCCGCGGGCGGAGTCGCCGCACGCGCGGTGGCGGCACGGGTGCCGCTGCCGCAGCCCCCGCCGCAGCAGGAGATCTCGATGCTCGGGCGCACGGTCTTCGGCGCGGTGTCGGGCTCGGGCCGCTCGGCCACGTTCGATGGGAAGGACTGGGGCATGTCGGAAATTTCTCCCGGCCGGCGGGGTCCGGACCGATTCCGGACCGGCGCGCGGCCGTGTCGTGCCATGATTGAAAACCCTGAAGCCGCTACAAGGTCAAGCCATGGACCACCAGAAACCCTCCTACCGTATTGCCGAGGCGGCGCGGCGTTCCGGCGTCGGCGCGGCCAACATCCGCTATTACGAGCGCGAGGCGCTGCTGCCGTCCGTGGGCCGCAGCGAGAACCGCTACCGCCTGTACGGCGACGACGACATCCACCGGCTGCGCTTCATCCGCCTGTGCCGGGCCATGGACATGTCGCTCGACGAGGTCCGCACCCTGCTCGGGCTCGACCTCGCCGACAAGGCCGACTGCGGCCGGGCGCGCGACCTGCTGACCGTCCACCTCGACCATGTGCAGGCGCGCCTGCGGGAGCTGCAGTCGCTGGAAGAGGACCTGCGCCACCTGCGCGACCGTTGCGACGGGCAGGACAGCACCTGCCGCCTGATCGAAACGCTGCACGAGCGCGCGGATGCGCAGCCGGTGCGGGCGATGCCGCCGCAGCAGGAACGGGGCCGCTCGGCGGTGCGGCACGTGGAGTGATCCGAATGGGCATTTCTCCCGTCGGAACTGTCGAGCACGATTTACGGATAATTGCCCCCATGCTTAAAAAGATACAGCCATCCGAGCTTCGACACGGCATGTATCTGCACCGGTTGGGCGGATCATGGCTCGACCACCCTTTCTGGCGCGGCGCGTTCGTCCTGGACGACCCCAAGGACCTGGATGCCATCCGGGAGCACGGCATCGAGGAGATCTGGATCGATACCTCGCGCGGGCTGGACGTCGCGCCGCCCCCCGAATCCGCGCCCGGCGTCCCGGCGCCGGAGAACGCAGCGCCGGAATCCGCGGCCCCCATCGCCGTGCGGGCCGCACCGGCGCTGCCCGCCGTCGCGCACGCCTGCTTCCTGGAAGAGATCGAGCGCGCGCGCAAGGTCTGCCAGGACAGCAGCGTGGCGATCGCCAGCCTGTTCCAGGACATCCGCATGGGCCGGATCGTCGATACCTCGCATGCGCTGCCGATGGTGCAGGACATCGCCGACTCGGTCAGCCGCAACCCCAGGGCGCTCATCAGCATCGCGCGGCTCAAGACGCAGGACGACTACACCTACATGCATTCGGTCGCGGTCTGCGGCCTGATGGTGGCGCTGGGCCAGCAGCTCGGCATGGACGAGCGCCTGGTCCGCGAAGCCGGCATGGCCGGGCTGGTGCACGACCTCGGCAAGGCGATGTCGCCCCCCGAGGTGCTCAACAAGCCGGGCGCGCTGACCGAGGAAGAGTTCACCATCATGAAGCGCCATCCGGTGCAGGGATGGCAATTGCTGCGCGAGGGCACCCAGACCACCGAATCCGTGCTGGATGTGGCGCTGCACCACCACGAGAAATTCGATGGCAGCGGCTATCCGCACAAGCTCCATGGCGAGGGCATCGGCCATTTCGCCCGCATGGGGGCGATCTGCGATGTCTACGATGCGATCACCTCGGCGCGCTGCTACAAGGCCGGCTGGGAGCCGGGGCATGCGGTGCGCCAGATGAGCTCCTGGACCGGCCATTTCGACCGCAGGCTGCTCGAGGCCTTCATCCGCAGCATCGGTATCTACCCGATCGGCTCGCTGGTGCGGCTCGAATCGGGGCGGCTGGGCGTGGTCTGCGAGCAGATCAGCCGCTCGCTGCTGCGGCCGGTGGTCCATGTCTTCCATTCCGCCAGGACGAACCTGCCGTTGCCGCCGCAGCGCATCGACCTGGCGCTGCCGGGCGCGCACGACCGCATCGTCGGCATCGAGAACCCGGTCAAGTGGGGGTTCGGCCCGCTCGACCGGTACTGGATGGCCTGAATCCCGCCGCGCGGATCGCGCCGCGGCGAACGGCCGGCAGGAACGCCTCATTCGGAAAACGGATAAGCATTCCCGGTGCGCTTCGCCCCGCCGCGGCGGGCGCGGCATACTTGCGCCTTCTTTTTTTCGTCTCCGGCCGCGTGCGGCGTCCGCCTGCGCCGCAGGCGGCGCCCGCAGCCGCGGCCCTTTTCCATTCATGCAATCCCATTCCGCTGAGGCGCCGCCGGTCATCCGGCTCGACGGCGTCGGCAAGACCTTCCGCATGCCGGACGGCAGCGCCTTCGAGGCCGTGCGCGCGGTGTCGCTCGACGTGGCCCGGGGCGACATCGTCGGCCTGATCGGCAAGAGCGGCGCCGGCAAGTCCACGCTGCTGCGCCTGATCAACCTGCTCGAACGCCCCGACACCGGCCGCGTCCACGTCGCGGGCCGCGAGCTCACCCGGCTGTCCAAGCGCGACCTGATGGGCGCGCGGCAGTCCATCGGCATGATCTTCCAGCAGTTCAACCTGCTGCAGAACGCCACCGTGGCCGACAACGTCGCCTTCCCGCTCCGGATCCACGGCCGCCACCGCGGCGCCGAGATCGACGCGCGGGTGCGCGAATGCCTGGACGTGGTCGGACTGGCCGACAAGGCGTCGAGCTATCCGGCCCAGCTCTCCGGCGGGCAGAAGCAGCGGGTGGCCATTGCCCGCGCGCTGGCGCCCAACCCGCAGGTGCTGCTGTGCGACGAGCCGACCTCGGCGCTCGACACCGAGACCACCCGCGCGGTGCTCGCCACGCTGGCCGACATCAACCGCCGCTTCGGCGTGAGCATCGTCATCGTCACCCACGAGCTGTCGGTGGTGCAGGCGATCTGCCGGCGGGTCGCCATCGTCGAGGACGGGCGCATCGCCGAGGAGTTCGAGGTGCGCGAGGCGACCGGCGCCGAACGCCTGACGCTGCTCGGCCGCGAACTCGACCGGCTGGTGCGCCGCAAGGCCCGCGAGGCGCGCATCGAGGCGGAGGAGGCGGCCGAGGAAGAGCGCCGCGCCGCCGCCGCGTCCCCCGTCCCCGCCGAAGCCGCCTCCTCCCGGCCCGCCGTCCCGAACGAGATCCGCCATGCTTGAGTCCTTCCTCGCGATGCTGCCCGAGAACATCGCCGCCATCGTCCCCGAACTGGGCGTCGCCACCGGCCAGACCGCGCTGATGCTGGGCATCGGCCTGTCGGCGGCGATCCTGATCGGCGGGCCGCTCGGCGTGCTGCTGTTCCTGCTGGGCCCGGGCCAATCGCTGGCGAACCGTCCGGCCTTCGTGGTGCTGAACTGGATCGTCAACACCGTGCGCTCCTTCCCGTTCATCATCCTGCTGGTGGCGCTGGTGCCCTTCACCCGGGTCATCGCCGGCACCTCCATCGGGCCGCTGGCGGCGGCGGTGCCGCTGTCCTTCGCGGCCATCCCGTATTTCGCGCGGCTGGTCGACCAGTGCCTGCGCGAGGTGCCGCGCGGCGTGATCGAGGCGGCGCATGCCATGGGCGCGTCCGAGCTGCAGATCGTCTGGCGGGTGCTGCTGGTCGAGGCGCGCTCGGGGCTGGTGCTGGCCCTGACGGTGCTCGCGGTCAGCTTCCTGTCGTACTCGGCCGTGGCGGGCGTGGTGGGCGGCGGCGGCATCGGCGACCTCGCGATCCGCTACGGCTACTACCGCTTCCAGACCGACGTGATGGTGCTGACCGTCGCGCTGCTGGTGGTGATGGTGCAGATCCTGCAGTTCGTCGGCAACCTGCTGGCCCGCCGGCTGGACAAGCGCGGCTGACCGCCCGTCCTTCCGCCCCTCCGTTCTTTCGTTTTTCTTCGTTCCAAGGATCGTCTCCCATGCAAGTTCTCCGCCGCACCCTGGCCCTGGGCCTCGTCGCCGCCTCGCTGGCCGTCGCCGGCCTGTCCGCCCGCGCGCAGCCGGCCGCCAAGAAGACGCTGACCATCGGCGCGACCGCCGGCTCCAACTTCGACCAGCTCAAGTGGGGCATCGTCCCGCAGCTGGAGAAGAAGGGCTACCAGGTCAAGCTGGTCGAGTTCAACGACTACGTGCAGCCCAACAACGCGCTGGCCCAGGGCGCGCTCGACGCCAACTTCTTCCAGCACCTGGTCTACCTGAAGAAATTCGCCGCCGACCAGAAGCTCGACCTGGTGGACATCGTCTCCGGCCCGATCGCGCCGCTGGGCGTCTACTCGACCAAGCGCAAGACGCTGGAAGAGGTGCGCGACGGCGACCGGGTGACGCTGCCGAACGACCCGGCCAACCTGGCGCGCGCGCTGACGATGCTGCAGGCCAACGGCCTGGTCAAGATCAAGGACGGCATCGATCCGCTGCGCGCCTCCGAGAAGGACCTGGCCGAGAACCCGCACAAGCTCAAGTTCATCCCGCTGGAGGCCGCGCAGCTGCCGCGCTCGCTCGGCGACGCCGAGTACGCGGTCGTCACCGGCAACTTCGCGGTCGCCTCGGGCCTGAAGCTCAAGGAAGCCGTGAAGCTGGAGAAGACGCCCGATTACTACCTGAACGTGGTGGCGGTCAAGCGGGCCGACAAGGACGCGCCCTGGGCGAAGGACATCGCCGAGGCCTTCCGCTCGAAGGAATTCAACGCGGTGGTGGACCAGCGCTTCCCCGGCTACGCCAAGCCGGATTTCCTGAAGTGATCCGGCGGAGACGGCGGGAGCGGCGGGGATAGGCCCCGCTTCCGCGCGAGGCTCCCCGAAAGACGCCGGCACCCGCCGGCGTCGTGCCGTGCGGGCTCAGTTCAGGCGGCTGCGCGTGCCGCCCAGGCTGTAGCGCCCCGCGCCCAGCAGGGCGACCGCCAGCGCGCCGAACAGGTACATGCCCTGCAGTTCGAGCTTCCAGCCGCCGCTGCCGCCCCGGGCCGTCAGGTCCTGCATGTGCACCAGTCCGAAGGCGAACAGCATGTTGACCACGATGATCCAGGCCGCCGGCCGGGTCAGGACGCCGAGGATCAGCAGCAACGGGGCGACCACCTCGCCCACGTACACCAGGTAGGCCAGGGCGCCCGGCAGTCCGTGGCCCTGGAGCATGCCGGCGATGCCGCCGACGCCCGTGCCGATCTTGTAGATGCCGTGCAGCAGTATCAATACGCCCAGTGCCACCCGCAGCACCAGCTTGCCCGCGTCGTCCGATGTGTTCATGGAATCTCCCCTGCAGCGGCAGGCCCCGCCGTGCGCGGGATTGCGCAGTGCCGGCCTGCCGACGACTCCGCCGCGGCCGATGGGACGGGCGCGCGGCGTGCCGGGGCCGATGTTCTCAGAGTCGGCGCAGTCGATCCAGCGCCGTGTGCAGGGTCTCGTCCTTCTTGGCGAAGCAGAAGCGCACCACCCGCTGGTCGAAGCCGTCGCCGTAGAAGGCCGACAGCGGAATCGCCGCCACGCCCCGCTCGCGGGTCAGCCACTGGCAGAACGCGGCCTCGTCCAGGTCGGTGACGTCCGAGATGTCCACGCATTGGAAGTAGGTGCCTTCGCCCGGCAGCAGCCGCAGCCGCGTGCGGGCGATGCCGTCGCGGAACAGGTCGCGCTTGGCCCGGTAGAAACCGGGCAGGCCGCGGTAGGGCGCCGGGTCGCGCAGGTAGGCGGCCAGGCCGTGCTGCATCGGCGTGTTGACGGTGAACACGTTGAACTGGTGCACCTTGCGGAATTCGGTCGTCAGCGCCGGGGGCGCCGCCACGTAGCCGACCTTCCAGCCGGTAACGTGGAAGGTCTTGCCGAAGCTCGACACCACGAAGGCCCGCGCCGCCAGCCCCGGGAAGCGCGAGGCGCTCTCGTGCTCCCGGTCGAAGGCCATGTGCTCGTAGACCTCGTCGCTGATCAGCAGCGTCTCGGTCGGCGCCAGCAGCGCTTCGAGCCGCAGCATCTCCTCGCGCGTCCAGACGGTGGCGCCGGGGTTGTGCGGCGTGTTGACGATGAGGGCGCGGGTGCGCGGCGTGAGCGCGGCGGCGATGCGGCCGAAGTCGGGCCGGAAGCTGCCCGGCGTCAGCGGCACCCGCACCACCGTGCCGCCGGCCAGCTCGATGTTGGGCACGTAGCTGTCGTAGCAGGGCTCCAGCACGATCACCTCGTCGCCCGGCCGCACCACCGCGAGGATCGCGGTCAGGATGGCCTGGGTGGCGCCGGCGGTGATGGTGATCTCGGTGCCGGGATCGTAGCGGCGGCCGTGCATCGCCTCGATCTTGCCGGCGACCGCCTCGCGCAGCGCGGGCACGCCGGCCATCGGCGGGTACTGGTTGGCGCCGGCGCGCATCGCCGCGGCGACCGCCTCGACCAGCGCCGGATCGCAGTCGAAGTCCGGGAAGCCCTGCCCGAGGTTGACCGCGCCGGTCTCGGCGGCGAGCGCGGACATGACGGTGAAGATCGTCGTGCCCACGGCGGGCAGCTTGGTGCGCAGCGCGGGCGTGGCGGGGGAGGAAGGAGGGGAAAGGGCCATGGAGGTCATAGCTCGAAGTCGTCGGAGCGGCCGCTGAGCGCGCGCGCGATCAGGTCGCGGCTGAGCCGGTCGCTCAGCAGCTCGGCGAAGCGGAACACGAAATTGCGCAGGTAGGCGCTGCGCTTGAAGGCCACCCGCGCCACGTTCTGGCCGAACAGCTGGCCCAGCGGGCGCACGGCCAGGTCGGCGTTGGAGTCGTCGCGCACCGCCATCTCGGCCACGATGCCGATGCCCAGGCCGAGCCGCACGTAGGTCTTGATGACGTCCGAGTCGATGGCCTCCAGCGCGATGCGCGGCTGCAGCTTGCGCGCGGCGAAGGCCTGGTCGATGCGGGTGCGGCCGGTGAAGGACGGGTGGTAGGTGATGATCGGCTCGCGCGCCAGGTCCTCCAGCGCGATGCGCTCGACCTGCGCCAGCGGATGGCCCGCCGGCACCACCAGCACGTGCTGCCATTCGTAGCAGGGCAGCGTCACCAGCTCGCTGTAGCCCGAGAGCGATTCGGTGGCGATGCCGATCTCGGCGATCTCCTCGATCACCATCCGCGCCACCTGGTCGGGCGAGCCCTGGTGCAGGCTGACGTTGACCTTCGGGTAGGTCTCGCGCAGCCGCGCCACCGGCACCGGCAGCACGTAACGCGCCTGGGTGTGGGTGGTGGCGATGGACAGGGTGCCGCTGTCCTGGGCGCTGAACTGCTCGCCGATGCGCTTCAAGTTGCCCACCTCGCGCATGATCAGCTCGATGCTGCGCAGCACGTGCTCGCCGGGCTCGGTCACCCGCTTGAGCCGCTTGCCGTGGCGCGCGAAGATCTCCACGCCGAGTTCCTCCTCCAGCTCGATGATCGCCTTCGACACCCCCGGCTGCGAGGTGTGCAGCGACTTGGCCGCCTCGGTCAGGTTGAGGTTGCGGCGCACGGCTTCCTGGACGAAGCGGAACTGGTGGAGATTCATGAAGGAGGGAGTGCGGGAGTAGGCAGGCGATCGATTATGTGCCGGCCCGCCGCGCACGCACGGGCCGTCAGCCGCGCGCCAGCGTCGCCAGCAGGTCGAGCAGTTGCGGCTCCTCCCCGACCGCGCGGCGCAGCTCGACGCGCAGGCCCGGGTGCCGCGCCCGCACCGCCTCCACCAGGGCCGGCAGGTCTTCCCGCGCATGCCGCCCCACCCCCAGGAACATCGGCAGGATGCGCACCGCGCGCACGCCGCCGGCCGCCAGGTCGTCGCAGGCGGTCTGCAGGTCCGGCTCCGTCAGCTCCAGGTAGGCGCAGCGCACCGGCACCCCGGGCTGCTGTTCGCGGATGCGCTCGGCCACCGACTCGATCGGCATGCGCCACAGCGGGTCGCGCGAGCCGTGGCCGAAGAGCACGATGCCCGCGGGGAGGTCGTCCTGCGATGCGGGAAGGTCGGGGGCGGCGGAGGCGTGGGAGGTCGGCATGCATTCGTTCCAGGCTGGAAATGAGGCTCGGATCAGGCGCCAGACAAGGAGTCGCCCGGGCCTGAAGCTAGGGATTCTGTAGCAAATGCGCGGTGCGGGCGCCGTCGGCCCCGGCATCGGCGGCGACAGCGCCTGCAGGCGCTGGTGTCGGTGCGGGCGCGGTCGACAGGTCGGCCGCCAGCGCCCGGCGCTCGTCGAAGACGAAGCAGCTGCCCCGGTAGTGTGCGCCGTCGGTCTCCTCGAAGTATTTCAGGATGCCGCCTTCGAGCTGGTAGACGTGTTCCACGCCTTCCTCGGCCATCAGGATGGCCGCCTTCTCGCAGCGGATGCCGCCGGTGCAGAAGCTCACCACCGTCTTGCCTGCGAGTTCGTCGCGGTGCGCCCGCAGGGCGGCGGGGAATTCGGTGAACTTCTCGATGCGCCAGTCGATGGCGCCCTCGAAGGTGCCGTGGTCCACCTCGAAGGCGTTGCGGGTGTCGAGCGCGACCACCGGGCGGCCGGCGTCGTCGTGGCCCTGCCCGAGCCAGCGGCGCACGGTGCGGGCGTCCACCGCCGGCGCCCGGCCGGCGGCGGGCCGGATGGCGGGGTGGTCCATGCGGATGATTTCGCGCTTGACCTTGACCAGCATCTTGCGGAACGGCTGGCGCGCGGACCAGCTCTCCTTCGGTTCGAGCGCGGCGAAGCGCGCGTCGGCCCGCAGCAGGCCGACGAAGCCGCGCACCGCGTCCGCCGGGCCGGCCAGGAAGAGGTTGATGCCTTCCTCGGCAATCAGGATCGTGCCCTTCAGGTCGGCGTCCCGGGCCCGGCCGAGCAGGACCGTCCGCAGCGCGTCCGCATCGGCGACGGGGGTGAAAAGATAGGCGGAAATGTTGAGGATGTCGCGCGATTCAGGCATGGTCCGGATTGTAGGAACGTCGCCGGAACCCCCATCCGGACGGGCCACAATCGTCCGGTCGCCAGGCCGCCCCCATGCGCTCCGCCATCCCCGCCGAGGATCCCCTTCCATGCCTTCTCCGGTTTCCGACAGCCCCTCCGCCCCGCCGACGTCCCTGCACCTGGAGATCGCCAACCCGGCCGGCACCGTCTGGTCGGGCGAGGCCCGGATGGTGGTGGTGCCGGGCACCGAGGGCGAACTGGGCATCCTGCCGCGCCACCTGCCGCTGCTGACCCGCCTGCGCGAGGGCATGGTCCGCATCGATCCGGTGCAGGGCGAACCGCTGCGGGTGTACGTCTCCGGCGGCTACCTGGAAGTGCAGCCCGACCGGGTGACGGTGCTGGCCGACGTGGCGGTGCGCAGCGCCGAGCTGGACGCGGCGCGGGCGGAGGCGGCCCGCAGCCAGGCCGAGCATCCGGTGGCGCGGGAGTTCGGCGGGGTGGACTACGCCGCCGCCCACGCCGAGCTGATCCAGGGTTTCGCCGAGCTGGCGCGCAGCCTGAAGAAGCCGCGCTAGGCTCCGGGCGCCATCCCCTAGCACCATCGGACGGGAGCCGGCGGACCGGCCCCGCCGCCCCGCCCGCGCGCCGGGGCATGCCGGTCGGGCAGGGCCGGTTTCCTACAATCGGGCCATGTTCGTCCACCTGCGCCTCCATACCGAGTTCTCCGTCGTCGACGGCACCAACCGCATCGACGATATCGTCAAGGCCGCCGCCAAGGACGGCCAGCCCGCCCTCGCGATCACCGACCTGAGCAACCTCTTCGGCGGGGTCAAGTTCTACAAGGAAGCCCGCGGCAAGGGCGTCAAGCCGGTGCTGGGCGCCGAGATCCACATCGAGGGCCTGGGCTCCAACCCCGGCGCCACCACCCGCATCATCGTGCTGGTGCAGAACCGCACCGGCTACCTGAACCTGTCGGAGATGCTGGCCCGCGCCTGGACGCAGAACGTGGTCAAGAACCAGGCCGTCGTCTCGCTCGCCTGCCTGCGCGAGCTGCAGGAGGGCCTGATCGCGCTGTCCGGCGCCCAGGCCGGCCCGGTCGGCCAGGCGCTGGTGCAGGGCGACACCGCCCGCGCCGAAGCCGCCGCGCGGCAGCTGGCCGGCATCTTCCCCGGCCGCTTCTACCTGGAGCTGCAGCGCGCCGGCCGTCCGGACGACGAGCCGCAAGTGGTCGCCGCCGTGCGCCTGGCCGCCCGGATGCAGCTGCCGGTGGTGGCCACCCACCCGGTGCAGTTCCAGACCTACGACGACTACGAGTCGCACGAGGCGCGCGTCTGCATCTCCGAGGGCGAGATCCTGAGCAACCCGCGCCGGGTGCGCAAATTCACCCGCGAGCAGTACTTCAAGAGCAGCGCCCAGATGGAGGCGCTGTTCGCCGACATCCCCTCGGCCATCGCCAACACGGTGGAGATCGCCAAGCGCTGCAGCCTGGTGCTCGACCTGGTCAAGCCGCAGCTGCCCGACTTCCCGACGCCCGGCGGCATGCCGATCGGCGAGTACTTCCGCGTCGCCTCCTTCGAGGGGCTGGAGGAGCGCCTGGTCCACCTGTTCCCCAAGCCCGAGGAACGCGAGAAGCAGCGCCCCACCTACGTCGAGCGGCTCGAATTCGAGATCGGCGTGATCCTGAAGATGGGCTTCCCGGGCTACTTCCTGATCGTGGGCGATTTCATCGGCTGGGCCAAGGAGAACGGCTGCCCGGTCGGCCCGGGCCGGGGCTCGGGCGCCGGCTCGCTGGTGGCCTACGCGCTCAAGATCACCGACTTGGACCCGCTGCAGTACAAGCTGCTGTTCGAGCGCTTCCTGAACCCGGAGCGGGTGTCCATGCCCGACTTCGACATCGATTTCTGCCAGAGCAACCGCGACCGGGTCATCGACTACGTCAAGGACAAGTACGGCCGCAACGCCGTCAGCCAGATCGCCACCTTCGGCACCATGGCCGCCCGCGCCGCCATCCGCGACGTGGGCCGGGTGCTGGACATGAGCTACACCTTCTGCGACGGCATCTCGAAGCTCATCCCCAACAAGCCGGGCCAGCCGGTCACCATCCAGTACCCGCCGAACCCGAAGCCGCCGGGCGACAAGAACAACTACGCCATCGAGATGGAGCCGGTGCTCGCCGACCGCATCGAGCGCGAGGAGGAGGTGCGCACCGTGGTCGAGCTGGCCCAGAAGCTCGAAGGCATGACCCGCAACATCGGCATGCACGCCGGCGGGGTGCTGATCGCGCCGGGCAAGCTCACCGACTTCTGCCCGCTCTACCAGCAGCCCGGCAGCGACTCGGCCGTCAGCCAGTACGACAAGGACGACGTGGAGGCGGTCGGCCTGGTGAAGTTCGACTTCCTGGGCTTGGCGACGCTGACCATCCTGGAGATCGCCCGCGAGTTCATCGTCAAGCGCCACAAGGGCCAGGAGAAGTTCGCCTGGGAGAACATCCCGCTCGACGACCGCAGGACCTACCAGCTCTTCGCCGAGGGCAAGACCGAGTCGGTGTTCCAGTTCGAATCCCGCGGCATGCAGGGCATGCTGCGCGACGCCAGGCCGACGCGGCTGGAGGACCTGATTGCCCTCAACGCCCTCTACCGCCCCGGCCCGATGGACCTGATCCCGAGCTTCGTGGCCCGCAAGCACGGGCGCGAGGAGGTGGAGTACCCGCACCCGCTGGTCGAGGAGATGCTGTCCGAGACCTACGGCATCATGGTCTACCAGGAGCAGGTGATGCAGACGGCCCAGATCCTGGGCGGCTACTCGCTCGGCGGCGCCGACCTGCTGCGCCGCGCGATGGGCAAGAAGAAGGCCGAGGAGATGGCCGAGCACCGCGAGATCTTCCGCAAGGGCGCGGCCGAGAAGGGCATCGCCCAGGACAAGGCCGACGAGGTCTTCGACCTGATGGAGAAGTTCGCGGGCTACGGCTTCAACAAGTCGCACGCCGCCGCCTACTCGCTGCTGGCCTACCACACCGGCTGGCTCAAGGTGCACTACACGGCCGAGTTCTACTGCGCCAACATGACGGTGGAGATGGACGACACCGACAAGCTGCGGGTGCTGCACGAGGACGGCCTGAAGATGGGCATGACCTTCGAGCCGCCCAACGTCAACGCCGGCGTGGTCCGCTTCGAGCCGGTGGACGACAAGACCGTCCGCTACGGCCTGGGCGCCATCAAGGGCGCCGGCGCCTCGGCCATCGAGGCCATCGTCGCCGCCCGCGAAGGCCGGGGCGTGGGTCCGCGCGGCGCCGCCACCGGGCCGTTCGCCAGCCTCTACGACTTCTGCTGCCGGGTCGACCGCACCCGCATCAACAAGCGCGCCGTCGAGGCGCTGGTCAAGGCCGGCGCCTTCGACACCATCGAGCCCAACCGCGCCAGCCTGGCCGCCTCGATCGACCGCGCCTTCGCCTTCGCCGCCACCTGCGCCGCCAATGTCCACCAGGGCGGTCTGTTCGACATGGGCGGCGAGGACGACGACGCGCACGGCTCCAGCACCCAGGACCCGGACCTGGTGCCCGCCGCGCCCTGGGGCATCAAGGAGCAGCTGACCTTCGAGAAGACCGCCATCGGCTTCTACCTGTCGGGCCACCTGTTCGACGAGGTGGCCGGCGAGGTGCGCCAGTTCATCCGACGCGAGATCGACGAGCTCATCGACAGCCGCGAGCCGCAGACCCTGGCCGGCATCGTGACCGACTTCCGGGTCATTAACGGCCAGCGCGGCAAGCTCGCGCTGTTCAAGCTCGACGACAAGTCGGCGGTGATCGAGGCCACCGCCGACGCCAACGTCATCGAGGCCGCCCGCGGCCTGCTCAAGGACGACGAGCTGGTCATCGTCAGCGGCAAGCTCCAGCAGGACCGCTTCTCCGGCGGCCTGCGGCTGCAGGTCCAGCAGGTCTGGGACCTGGCCGCCGCGCGCTGCCGCTTCGGCAAGTTTCTGCGGGTGGCGGTCAACGGCCATGCGCCCGACATCCGCCGCATGGTCCGGGACTTCCCGCCGCAGCGCGAGGCCACCGAGCACGGCGAACTGGTGCGCGGCCTCGATGTGCGGCTGCAATTGCGCCGCAGCGACGGCGCCTGCGCCGCCACCGCCGAACTCCAGCTGGGCGAGGACGCCCGCTTCTACCCGACCGACGCCGCGCTCCAGCACTGGATCGCCCAGGCCGACGGCGGACGCGCCGTCATCGTCTACGAATGAACGCCCCGCCGGCCCGGCAGTCGCCGTGCCGCGAATTCCCTGACGCAGCAATGCGTCGAAGCCGCCGATAGAATGAATTTCAACATGGCCACCAAGCTTCCTCCCAAGCAACCCGCCGCGCCCACCAAGCCCGCGCAGCAGCCCGGCACCGGCGGATCCGATTCCGTCGTCCTCGAACGCATCGCCCAGCGGGTCCAGCCGCCGTCCATGTATCAGGTCGTCATGCTCAACGACGACTTCACCCCGATGGAGTTCGTGATCGTGGTGATCCAGGAATTCTTCGGGAAGGATTCGGAGACCGCCACCCAGATCATGCTCAAGATCCACCTGGACGGAAAAGGAGTCTGCGGCGTGTATTCGCGCGATGTCGCTGCTACGAAAGTTGATCAGGTGATGGACGCCGCACAAAAGGCCGGGCATCCGCTACAGTGTGTGAGCGAGCCGGTCCAAGGCTGAATTTTCTGGCAGGCACAGGTTGAATCGCGAACCTCCGGACTCAACTGCCCTCCAAATCGTTTTTACAGCCAGGCAAAAGGAAGTTTCATGATTGCCCAGGAATTGGAAGTCAGTCTGCACATGGCCTTTGTCGAGGCCCGGCAGCAGCGCCACGAGTTCATCACCGTGGAACACCTGCTGCTGGCCCTCCTGGACAATCCCAGTGCCGCCGAGGTGCTCCGCGCATGCTCGGCCAACATCGACGATCTGCGCAAGTCGCTGTCGAATTTCATCAAGGACAACACGCCGCAGGTGGCGGGCACCGACGAGGTGGACACCCAGCCCACGCTCGGTTTCCAGCGCGTCATCCAGCGCGCCATCATGCACGTGCAGTCCACCGGCAACGGCAAGAAGGAAGTCACCGGCGCCAACGTGCTGGTCGCGATCTTCGGCGAGAAGGACTCGCACGCCGTCTATTACCTGCATCAGCAGGGCGTGACCCGCCTCGACGTGGTCAACTTCATTGCGCACGGCATCAAGAAGGGCGAGCCCTCCGAGCCGCCGAAGTCGGGCGACAACGCGTCCGAGGGCGAGGAGGGCGGCGGCGCGGGCGGCTCCGAGAAGAGCGAGAAGGCCTCGCCGCTGGAGCAGTTCACCGTCAACCTCAACCAGCTGGCCAAGGACGGCAAGATCGATCCGCTGATCGGCCGAGAGTACGAGGTCGAGCGGGTCATCCAGATCCTGTGCCGCCGGCGCAAGAACAACCCGCTGCTGGTCGGCGAGGCCGGCGTCGGCAAGACCGCCATCGCCGAGGGCCTGGCCTGGCGCATCACCCAGAACGACGTGCCCGAGATCCTCGCGACCTCGAACGTCTATTCGCTGGACATGGGCGCGCTGCTGGCCGGCACCAAGTATCGCGGCGACTTCGAGCAGCGCCTGAAGGGCGTGCTCAAGGCGCTCAAGGACAAGCCCGAGGCGGTGCTGTTCATCGACGAGATCCACACCCTGATCGGCGCCGGCGCGGCGTCGGGCGGCACCCTGGACGCGTCCAACCTGCTCAAGCCGGCGCTCTCCAGCGGCCAGCTCAAGTGCATCGGCGCGACGACCTTCCAGGAGTACCGCGGCATCTTCGAGAAGGACGCGGCCCTGTCGCGGCGCTTCCAGAAAGTGGACGTGGTCGAGCCGACCGTCGAGCAGACCGTGGATATCCTCAAGGGCCTGAAGTCGCGCTTCGAGGAGCACCACAGCGTCAAGTACGCGGTGGCGGCCTTGCAGGCGGCGGCGGAGCTGTCGGCCAAGTACATCAACGACCGGCACCTGCCCGACAAGGCGATCGACGTGATCGACGAGGCCGGCGCGGCCCAGCGCATCCTCGCGCCGTCCAAGCGCAAGAAGACGATCACCAAGAACGAGATCGAGGAGATCGTCGCCAAGATCGCCCGCATCCCGCCCGCGTCCGTCTCCAACGACGACCGCGACAAGCTGCGCAACGTCGAGCGCGACCTCAAGAGCGTGGTGTTCGGCCAGGACAAGGCGCTTGAGGTGCTGGCTTCTGCGGTCAAGATGGCCCGCTCCGGCCTGGGCAAGGGCGACAAGCCGATCGGCTCGTTCCTGTTCAGCGGCCCGACCGGCGTCGGCAAGACCGAAGCCGCCAAGCAGCTGGCCTACATCATGGGCATCGAGCTGATCCGCTTCGACATGTCGGAGTACATGGAGCGCCATGCGGTGTCGCGCCTCATCGGCGCGCCCCCGGGCTACGTGGGCTTCGACCAGGGCGGCCTGCTGACCGAGGCGATCACCAAGAAGCCGCACGCGGTGCTGCTGCTCGACGAGATCGAGAAGGCGCATCCGGACATCTTCAACGTGCTGCTGCAGGTGATGGACCACGGCACGCTGACGGACAACAACGGGCGCAAGGCCGACTTCCGCAACGTGATCATCGTGATGACCACCAACGCGGGCGCCGAGACGATGAACAAGGCGACCATCGGCTTCACCAACCCGCGCCAGGCGGGCGACGAGATGGCCGACATCAAGCGCCTGTTCACGCCCGAGTTCCGCAACCGGCTCGACGCGATCGTCAACTTCAAGGCGCTCGACGAGCAGGTCATCCTGCGGGTGGTGGACAAGTTCCTGCTGCAGCTCGAGACCCAGCTGGCCGAGAAGAAGGTCGAGGTCACCTTCACCGACGGGCTGCGCAAGCACCTGGGCAAGAAGGGCTTCGATCCGCTGATGGGCGCGCGGCCGATGCAGCGCCTGATCCAGGACATGATCCGGCGCTCCCTGGCCGACGAGCTGCTGTTCGGCCGGCTGGTCGACGGAGGACGCCTGACGGTGGACCTGGTCGAGAAGGAAGGCGGCGGCGATCCGGAGGTCAGCCTGGACATCCAGCCGTCGCAGAAGAAGGATAAGTCCACCCGCTCCGAACCGGCCGAGCCGGAAGAAGCGACCACCGACTGACCGTCCGGCCGGGCCGCCTCGCGCGGCCCGCTGCGACCAACGCCCGCGACCGGCCTGGAGTCATCCAGGTCGGTCGCGGGCTTTTTGCCGTGCGGATTACGGGCCCTGCAGCTGCTGGAGCAGCTCGACGGTCGGGAATCCATCGACCGGCAGGCCGGCGCCGCGCTGGTAGCGGCGCACCCCGTCGCGGGTCGCGGGGCCCATCACGCCGTCCGGCGTGCCGGTGTCGAAACCGCGCTCGCCGAGCGCGGTCTGCAGCGCGCGCACCTGGGTGCGAGACAGGCTCTTCAGGTCGCGCGGCCAGCTCCCGACCACGCCAGGGCCGCCGTCGATGCGCTGCGCCAGCAGGGATACGCCCAGCGCGTAGCTGTTCGAATTGTTGTAGCGCAGGACGGCGCGGAAATTCGGCCCCACCAGGAAGGCCGGTCCGCGGGCGCCCGCCGGTGCGATGACCGAGCCGTCCGCGAAGTCGGGCAGCGCCTGTCCGTCCAGCGGCGCCACGCCGGCGGCGGCCCATTGGCTGGTGGATTGCCGCAGCGCGGTGTCGGCGCGCTCGTAGTCGAAGCCGGGCGGCAGCCGCACCTCGGCGCCCCAGGGCTGGCCCGGCTGCCAGCCGGAGCGGGCCAGGTAGTTGGCGGTGGAGGCCATCACGTCGGCGATGCTGCCCCAGATGTCGCGCCGGCCGTCGCCGTCGGCATCGACCGCGTATCCCAGGTAGCTGGACGGCAGGAACTGGGTGTGGCCCATCGCGCCGGCCCAGGAGCCGGTCATGCGGGCGCGGTCGATGTCGCCGCTGTCGATGATCTTCAGGGCCGCCAGCAGCTCGTTGCTGGCCCACTCGCGGCGCCGGCCCTCGAAGCCGAGCGTGGCGAGCGCGTCGATGGTCGAGAAGTTGCCGAAGTTCCCGCCGTAGTTGCTTTCCATGCCCCAGATCGCGACCAGCACCGCGGCCGGCACGCCGTAGCGGGCCTGGGCCTGCGCGGTTTCCGCCCGGTACTGCTGCAGCTTCGCCTTGCCTTGGGCGACGCGCTGGGCGGACACCGCGCCGTCCAGGTAATCCCAGACCTGGCGGGTGAATTCGGGCTGCGACCGGTCGAGTTCGATCACGCGCGGCTGGAAACGGACCCGGTCGAACGCGTTGTGCAGCGTGGCGGAGCGCACGCCCTGCGCCGCGGCCCGGCGCTGGAAGTCGGCGATCCAGCGCGAGAAGTCGGCTTCCTCGGCCGCCTGCTGCGCTCCCGTGTCGGCGGCGGTGGCGGCCGCCGCGGGGGTTTTCGCCGGCGCGGCGGGCCGGGATGCCGGGGCGGACCCCGCGGGCAGGGCAGCGACCTGCGCCTCCGCGCCTGGGGGCTTCCGGGCCGACGGGGGGCCGGCCGTCGTGGCCGGCGGCGTCGCCGCGCAGCCGGTGAGCGCGACCGCGGTCGCCAGTGCCAGGACGCCGAGGGGGCGGAGCGCGACGCGTCGCGTCGGGCAGCAGGTATCGGGAAGGGCGGGGCGTGCAGGGACGGCTGGGAGTGGCATGGGCGAATCGGCTTCTTCGGTCGATGGCTGGACGGTCAGCGGGGTGGGGAGCGGCACGCACGGTGCGGGCGCCGGGATTGACCGTGATTGTGAATCGGTCCAGCAGCCGTCGGTGCCGGAATGCGCACGGCAGCGCAGAAACCGCCGCCTAGAATCCCGCCAGCCCATGTTCTCCCTCCCATCCTTCCTCGACAACGAAACCCTGCGCACCGGCCTGTCCATCGGCTGGAGCGCCTACATCGCGGTGCTGGCGGTCTGGATCGTGCTGCAGCGCCGGCCCCCGCTGTCGACGCTGAGCTGGATCCTGTCCATGGCCTGGCTGCCGGTGCTGGGCTTCGTGGTGTACTACTTCCTGGGGCCGCAGCGGATGCGGCGGCAGCATCTCAAGCGCCTGCGCAGCCAGGCCAACCTGTCGGTGAAGGCCGACACGGCCAGCCTGCGCGACCTGGCCGACCAGGCCCCGGCGCACCTGCGGCAGATGGGCCGGCTGGGCCTGGCGACCTGCGGCATCCCGGTCTCCACCGCCGGCAGCGTGCAACTGCTGGTCGGCGGCGGGCAGACCTTCAACGCGCTGTTCGAGGCGATCCGCCAAGCGCGCCGGCATGTGCACCTGGAGTACTACATCTACGAGCCGGACCGCATCGGCACCGCGCTGCGCGACCTGCTGGCGGAGAAGGCGCGCGAGGGCGTGGCGGTGCGGCTGCTGGTGGACGCCCTCGGCTCCAAGAAGCTCGGCCGCGCCTTCTTCGCGCCGCTGCGCGAGGCCGGCGCCGAGATCGGCCTGTTCCACGACAGCCGCATCGGCCGGCGCTTGCGGCCGGTGATCAATTTCCGGACCCACCGCAAGATCGTCGTCTGCGACGGCACCGTCGGCTTCACCGGCGGGCTCAACATCACCGACGACGAGGACGAGCGCACCCGCCCCGACGCCTACCACGATGTGCACCTGCGGCTCGAAGGCAACGCGGTGCGCTGGCTGCAGACCGTCTTCCTGGAGGATTGGGTCTACGCGACCGACGAGCGCAAGCGCCGCACCGCCGCCGATTTCGAGGACTGGCTGCCGCCGTCCTGCGAGGGCGCGCATCCGGTGCAGATCGTCGCCTCCGGCCCCGACAGCGAACTCGAAGCGATCCACCGCATGGTCCTCGCGGCCATCGGCGCGGCCACCCGGCGCGTGTGGATCACCACGCCGTACTTCGTGCCGGGCCAGTCGGCGCTGATGGCGCTCAGCAGCGCCGCGTTGCGCGGGGTGGACGTACGGCTGCTGGTGCCGCGGCGCAGCGACTCGCTGGTCGTGAGCGCGGCGGCGCGGTCGTACTTCGACGAACTGATCGCGGTCGGCGTCAAGGTCTGGGAATACGAGGCGCGGATGCTGCATTCCAAGACCATGGTGGTGGACGACGACTGCGGCTTCGTCGGCACCGCCAACTTCGACAACCGCAGTTTCCGCCTCAACTACGAGGTCTGCGCGGTGGTCTATGGCGACGAGCTCACGGTGGCGCTGGGGGCGCAGTTCGAGCGCGACCTGCGCAAGTCCACGCGGGTCGAGGCGAACCGGCCGGCGCCGGGATGGCAGAAGCTCTTCGACGCGACGGCGCGGCTCTTCTCCCCGCTGCTGTAGCCAAGGTTCCGGCCGTGACCGGAGCGTGACCGGGCCGCGCGTCGTCCGGCGCTACAGTGCATTCCTCCCTCCGCACCGATCCCGTCCATGCACACCTTCCTCTGGCACGACTACGAGACCTTCGGCATCGACCCGCGCCGCGACCGGCCGGCGCAGTTCGCCGCCATCCGCACCGACGCCGAACTCCGCGAGATCGGCGAGCCGCTGATGCTCCACTGCCAGCCGGCGAACGACTACCTGCCCGATCCGCGCTCCTGCCTGCTCACCGGCATCCTGCCGCAGCAGTGCCTGGCGCAGGGCGTGCCCGAGCACGCTTTCGCCGCCCGCATCGAGCGCGAGTTCGCCGCCGCAGGCACGGTGGGCGTGGGCTACAACACCATCCGCTTCGACGACGAGTTCACCCGTTTCCTGCTCTGGCGCAACCTGTACGACCCGTACGCCCGCGAATGGCGCAACGGCTGCGGCCGCTGGGACCTGCTCGACGTGGTGCGTCTGACCCGCGCGCTGCGGCCCGAGGGCATCGCCTGGCCGACCAAGGGCGACGGCAGCCCGAGCTTCAAGCTGGAGGACCTGGCGCGCGCCAACGGCCTGGCCCACGAGGCGGCGCACGACGCGCTCTCGGACGTGCGCGCCACCATCGCGCTGGCGCGGCTGATCCGGCAGAAGCAGCCCAAGCTGTTCGATTTCGCCTTCGGGCTGCACAAGAAGGACCGCGTCATGGCCGAACTCGGCCTGCCCGCCACCGCCGGGACCGCCAAGCCTTTCCTGCACGTCTCGGGCCGCTTCCCGGCCGACCGGGGCTGCCTGGCGGTGATGTGGCCGCTGGCGAGCCATCCGAAGAACCGCAACGAGCTCATCGCCTGGGACCTGGCGCACGACCCGTCGATCCTGGCGACGCTCTCGGCCGAGGACATCCGCCAGCGCCTCTTCACCCGCGCGGCCGACCTGCCCGAAGGCATCGAGCGCCTGCCGATCAAGAACCTGCACCTCAACAAGTCGCCGATGGTGGTGTCCCACCTGCGCACCCTGTCGCCCGCGATGGCCGAGCGCTGGCAGGTGGACATGGACCGGGCCCTGCGCCATGCGGCCATCGCGCGCGACCTGACCGACCTGAGCGCGATCTGGTCCCGGGTGTTCCCGCGCCCGGCCGAGGCCGAGGAAGCGCCGCCCGATGTGGACGCCGACCTCTACGGCAGCTTCCTGGGCGACGAGGACCGGCGCCGGCTGGACCGGCTGCGCGCGCTGTCCCCGGCCGAGCTGGCGGCCGACCGCACCGGCTTCGACGATCCGCGATTGGCCGAGCTGGTCCGGCGCTACCGGGCGCGCAACTTCCCGGAGACGCTCTCGCCCGAGGACGCCGCCCGCTGGGAGGCGCACCGCGCCGCCCGGCTGTTCGAGGGCGCGGGCGGGGCGCGTACCATCGACGCCTTCTTCGCCGACATCGACACCCTGGGCGAGACGGCCGACGAGCGCGCCGAGGGCCTGCTGGGCGCGCTCTACGACTACGCGGAAACCATCGCTCCCGAACAGGACTGACCCCACTTCGCCATGACCACACCGACGCCTCCCGTCCATCCCGCGACCTTCACCGCCGACATCGTCCACACCGACCGACGTTTCGGCGCCGAGCACGGCAGCCTGCAGAAGCCGATCCACACCGCGGTCCAGTACGGTTTCGACCGGGTCGACGATCTGGTCGGCGTCTTCCAGGGGACCACCAAGGGCGCCTACGCCTATGCGCGCCAGGGCACCCCGACCACCTCGGCGCTCGAAGCGCGCCTGACCCGGATGGAGCAGGGCGTCGGCACCATCTGCTTCGCGACCGGCATGGCGGCGATCACCGCCGTCTTCCTGACGCTGCTGCGCGCCGGCGACCACCTGGTGTGCAGCCAGCACGTCTTCGGCAACACCAACAGCCTGCTCGATACGCTGGGCGATCTGGGCATCGCCGTGGACAAGGTCGATGCCACCGAGGCGGAGAATGTCGCGGCGGTGCTGCGGCCCGACACCCGGATGGTCTTCGTCGAGACGGTGGCCAACCCGGCGACCCAGGTCGCCGACCTGGAGGGCATCGGCGCGCTGTGCCGGGAGCGCGGCATCCTGCTGGTGGTGGACAACACCATCCTGTCGCCCTGGCTGTTCCGGCCCGGCGACATCGGCGCGGGCCTGGTGGTGCATTCGCTCACCAAGTCCATCGGCGGCCACGGCAACGCGCTGGGCGGCGCGGTGGTCGATACCGGCCGCTTCGACTGGTCGGGCTACCCGAACATCGCCGCCCCCTACCGCAAGGGCGACACGAAGCAATGGGGCCTGACCCAGCTGCGCAAGAAGGGCCTGCGCGACATGGGCGCGTCGCTGTCGTCGCAGCATGCGCACGCCATCGCCATCGGCGCGGAGACGCTCTCGCTGCGGATGAACCATGCCAGCGATTCCACGCTGCAGCTGGCGCGCTTCCTCGAATCGCATCCGGCGGTGGGGCGGGTGCACTACCCCTTCCTGCCGTCGCATCCGCAGCACGGGCGCGCCACCCGTCTGTTCGCCGCCGGCTCGTGGCTGCTCTCCTTCGAGCTGCGCGACGCCGACGACACCCTGGCCTTCCTCGACCGCCTGCGGCTGGCGGTCAAGTCCACCGGCCTCGGCGACACCCGCACGCTGGTGATCCCGGTGGCGCCCACGATCTTCTGGGAGGCCGGCGCCGAGGTGCGGGCCCGCATGGGCATCGCCGACGGCCTGGTGCGGGTGTCGGTGGGGCTGGAGGAGCCGGAGCAGCTGCTGGCCGACTTCCGGCAGGCGCTGGACGGCGGCGGCGCCCCCGGCTGATCCGTCACGCCAGCGGCGGCAGCAGGTCGAGCAGCAGCACCATCGCCAGGCCCACGAGCGCCACGATGGACTGCACCACCGAGATGGTCTTCGTCGCCTCGCCCATGCTCATGCCGAACGATTCCTTCACCAGCCAGAAGCCGGCGTGGTTGGCGTAGTTGAAGAACAGCGACCCGCAGCCGATGGCCAGGGCCAGCAGGGGCTGGTTCACCGCCGCGCCGGAGGCGGCCAGGGGCGCCAGCAGGCCGGCCGCGCCCACGATGCCGACCGTGGCGGATCCGGTGGAGACCGACAGCAGCATCGAGATCAGCCAGCCGAGCAGCAGCGGCGACAGGGCCAGCTGGTGGCTCATGTGCACGATCGCGTCGCCCACGCGGGCGTCGGTCAGCACCTGCTGGAAGGCGCCGCCGCCCGCGATGATGAGCAGCACGTTGGCGATCGGCTTGATGCTCTCGCTCAGCGCCTTGCGCACGACCTCGGGCCGGCCGGGGCGCAGTGCCAGGATGGCGAAGACCACGCCCAGCAGCATGGCGATGATCGGGTTGCCGACGAACGACGCGGCATGCAGCAGGGCCGAGCCCTCGGGCAGCAGCACCTCGCCCAGGGCATGGCACAGCATCAGCAGGGCCGGCGCGAGGGCCGCCAGCACGCCCAGCGCGAGGCCGGGCGGCGATTTCCGCGAGGCGGCGTCCCGTCCGTCGGCCTCGGGCGCGTACTGCGCCACCAGGGCGTCGTCGGGGCGCACCGACATGCGCGGCGCGATGAACGCGCCGTACACCGGCCCGGCCAGCACGATGGCCGGAACCGCGGCGACGAAGCCGTAGATCATGGTCGCGCCCACGCTGGTCTTGAGCGTGGCGATGGCGGTCAGCGGGCCGGGGTGCGGCGGCACCATGCCGTGCATGGCGGCCAGGGCCGCGATCACCGGCACGCCGATGTAGACATAGGCGGAGCCGCTGCCTTCCTGCTCGGCCTCCAGCTTCCGGGCCACGCCGAAGACCAGCGGCAGCAGCACCACCAGGCCCACCTCGAAGAACATCGGGATGCCGATGATGAACGCGACCCCGGTCATCGCCCACGGCAGGGCCCGGCGCGACGCGCGGCGGAGGATGGCGTTCGCCACGGTGTCGGTGACGCCCGAGTCCGCCAGGATCTTGCCCAGCATGGCGCCCAGCGCCACGACCAGGCCGACCGCGCCGAGCGTCTTGCCGGCCCCGCCGGACACCGCCTGCACCACCCGGTCCGGCGGCATGCCGGTGACCAGCCCGGTGGCCACCGAGACGATCAGCAGCGCCAGCAAGGGGTGCAGCCTGGGCCTGGAAACGATCAGCGCGACGAGCGCGAGCACGCTGGCCAGCGCGGTGGCCAGCAGTCGGATATCCCCTGGATGCATGTTGTGTGGTTTGTGAGGGGTTGAGGAAGCCGCGCATGCCCGCCGGGACGGACGCCGCCGCCGGGCGGGCGGCGCGCAGGGAAAACCAGGATACCGCTTCCGCGCGAGGCCCGCGGGCGGCGGTGGCTCACCGGCGGAGTCCTTCCGTCCGGTAGAAGCGGTCCCGCTCGGCGGCCGTCGCCAGGCGGACCTTGGGCAGGCCGACGCCTTCGAACATCGCCGCGTACCGACGCCGGTTGCGCGGGGTCGTCACGGCGAGGTAGCGCACCATCTGCCATTTCACGCTGTCCCGGCTGCCCTCCAGCGTGCCGTGCCGGTCGCGCTCGAACCAGGTACGGCGGAAGTAGCGGAACAGCCCGGTGGCCGTCGGCACGTCGAGCAGGATGAGGCCGGTGGCGCGCGCGAGCCGCTGCGGGAGGCAGCGCGTGTAGTTGCCGTCCATGACCCAGCGCGCCTGCCGGATCGCCTCGTCGTGCAGGCGGAGGAATTCCGCTTCGGGGCGCGGCACCCAGTCGGTATGCGGCTGGTGGAACAACTGGTCCAGGTGGACCGCCGGCAGGCCGCGTCCGCGCGCGATGGCCTGCGCCAGGGTGGACTTGCCGCTGTTGGACGGCCCGAGCAGGCAGATGCGCGGGCCGAGGTCGTCGAGGGTGCTCATCGGCCGGATCCTGCCATGCGGACGGCGGGCCCGGAAGACAGGGCGGCAGGCCGGCCGCCCGCGGAGATGCGCGGGACCGCTCGGGCGGCCCGCGCGCCCGCCGCCCGCCTGCGGCCTCAGTCGGCGGTGATCTTGCGTTCGCGGATGATGCGGCCCCACTTGGCGTGCTCGGTGGCGATGAACTTGCCGAGCTCCTCGCGGCTGGTGGGCCCGGCGGTCTGGCCGTGCTTGAGCAGGTTGTCGCGCACTTCCGGCGTGTTGAGCGCCTTGACGATCTCGGTGTTCCAGCGGTCCAGCAGGGGCTGGGGCGTCTTGGCGGGGGCCAGGAAGGCATACCAGTTGGTGGCGTTGAAGCCCGGATAGGTTTCGGCCACGGTGGGCACGTTGGGCAGGTAGGCCGGACGGGTCAGGCCTGTCGTCGCGAGGGGGACGAGCTTGCCCGATTCGAGGTGGGGCAGGGCCGACGGCGGCGCGGCGTAGAACGCGGTGACCCGGCCGCCGAGCACGTCCTGCAGCGCGGGCGCGCCCCCCTTGTACGGCACGTGCACGGTATCGATCTTGGCCACGTCGTTGAGCAGCTCCCCCGCCATGTGCGCGGCCGAGCCGGGGCCGGTGGAGGCGTAGTCCAGCTTGCCGGGATCGCGCTTGGCCCGGGCGACGAACTCGCCGAGCGTCTTGATGCCGGTGCTGGCCGGCACGACCAGCACGTTCGGGAAGGTCACGCCCATGGAGATGGGCGCCAGGTCCTTGAGCGGGTCGTAGGCCACCTTCATGAAATGGGGCGAGATGCTCAGCGGCCCGATGGAGCCGAACAGCAGCATCGAGCCGTCGGTCGGCCCGTGGGCCACCTGGGCGTGGGCCAGGTTGCCGCCCGCGCCGGGCTTGTTGTCCACCACCACGCTCTGGCCGATGTTCTCGCTCAGCTTCTTGGCGATGATGCGGGCTGCGATGTCGGCCGAGCCGCCGGCGGCGAAGCCGACCACGAGGGTCACGGCCCGCTTGGGCGGGAACTCCTGGGCCCGGGCGGCGGTGCCGATCAGGGGGATGCCGGCGGCGAGGAGGACGGTGGCGAGAAGGGGGCGTCGTTGCATGGTGGTCTCTGGAGGGTGGCCGAAAGGCGATGGGCCGCGCGGAAAGGACGCCATCCTAGACAGTGGCCGATGATCTGTAAATTGCAATTCACAAAGAGACTATTGCATGCAGTGCATCAAATTCGATTTCCGGGAATTGCAGGCTTTCGTGGTCACGGCGGACAAGGCCAGCTTCCGCGTGGCCGCGGAAACCCTGTGCCTGTCGCCTCCCGCACTGAGCCGGCGGGTGGAGCGGCTGGAGACGGCGCTCGGCGCCCGGCTGCTGGAGCGCACCACCCGGCATGTGGAGCTGACGGCGGTGGGCCGGGAGTTCCTGCAGGAGGCGCGCACGGCGCTGGCCGGGCTGGACGACGCGGTCCAGCGCCTGGGCGACCGGGTGGAGCTGCGCCGGGGCCGCGTGACCGTCGCCTGCGTGCCGTCGGTGGCGCACCACCTGCTGCCGCGCGTGCTGGTGGAATTCTCCCGGGCGCTGCCCGAGGTGCAGGTGCACGTGATCGACGAGAACGCCAGCCAGGTGCTGGAGGCCGTGGCCCGCGGCGAGGCCGATTTCGGCCTGAGCTTCACCGGCAGTCAGGAGCCGGACCTGCAGTTCCAGGCCCTGATGCGCGAACGCTACGTGCTCGCCATGCCGCGCGATCATGCCTGGGCAGGGCGCGCAGACGTGCGCTGGGCGGAACTGGCCGGGCAGCGGCTGGTATCGGTCTCCAGCCGCAGCAGCAACCGCCTGCTGCTGGACCAGGCCATGGCGGAACTGCCGCAGCCCCCCGTGGCCTGGTACGAATGCAACCACGTGGCGGGCGTGCTGGCGCTGGTGGAGGCGGGATTGGGGCTGGCCGCCCTGCCGCAGCTGGCGATTTCGCCCGCGCATCCGCAGGTCTGCGGAATCCCGCTGACCGAACCCGACCAATGGCGCACCCTGGGCCTGCTGCAGCGCCGCGCCCGGATGCTCAGCCCGGCGGCCGGGGCCTTGCGGGAGCGGCTGCTGCGGACGTACGCGGTCGGATGATCGGACCCTGCCGGTGCGCCGCGCTCAGCCGCGCGACAGCGCGAAGCCGGTCGCCGCCGGTCGGCCCGGCAGGCGCAGCGACGCGGCCGCGGGCGGGGTCTCGGCCACCAGGCGGCCGCGTCGCCAGACCTTGAGCCGGGTGGCGCGCAGGCGCAGGGCCTCGATGGGGTCGCGCGCCTGCAGCAGCACCAGGTCGGCGTGGCAGCCGACCTCCAGGCCGTAGCCGTCCAGGCCCAGGATGCGCGCCGGCGCGGTCGTGACCGCCTCGAAGCACTGGCGCATCGCGGCCGGGCCGGTCATCTGCGCCACGTGCAGCGCCATGTGCGCCACGTCGAGCATGTCGCCCGAGCCCAGGCTGTACCACGGGTCCATGCAGCAGTCCTGGCCGAAGGCGACCGGGATGCCATGGGCCAGCATCTCGGGCACCCGGGTCATGCCGCGGCGCTTGGGATAGGTGTCGTGGCGGCCCTGCAGGGTGATGTTGATGAGCGGGTTGGCGATGGCGTATACCTGCGCCTCGGCCATCAGGGGCAGCAGCTTCGAGACGTAGTAGTTGTCCATCGAGTGCATCGAGGTCAGGTGCGACCCGGTCACCCGGCCCTGCAGGCCCAGGCGCTGCGTCTCGCAGGCCAGGGTCTCGATGTGGCGCGACAGCGGGTCGTCGGTCTCGTCGCAGTGCATGTCCACCGGCAGGCCGCGCTCGGCGGCCAGCTCGCAGAGGATGCGCACGCTCTCGGCGCCCTCGGCCATGGTGCGCTCGAAGTGCGGGATGCCGCCGACCACCTGCACGCCCAGGTCCAGCGCGCGGATCAGGTTGTCCAGGCCGCCGGGGCTGCGCAGCACGCCGTCCTGCGGGAAGGCGACCAGCTGCAGGTCCAGGTAGGGCGCCACGCGCCGCTGCACGTCGAGCATCGCCTCGACGGTGACCAGGCGGGGATCGCTGGTGTCCACGTGGCTGCGGATGGCCAGCAGGCCGCGGCCGACCGCCCAGTCGCAGTAGGCCAGGGCCCGCTCAACCAGGGCCTCGTGGGTGAGCCGGGGCTTGAGTTCGCCCCAGAGCGCGATGCCCTCCAGCAGCGTGCCGCTGGCGTTGATGCGCGGGATGCCGTAGCTCAGCGTGGCGTCGAGGTGGAAGTGCGCATCGACGAAGGGCGGGCTGACCAGCTGGCCGGCGCAGTCCACCTCCTGCGGCGCGGTGGCGGGCAGGGCGGGCGCGACGGCCTGGATGCGGCCGTCGGCGACGGCGATGTCGCAGCCCTCCCGGCCGTCGGGCAGGCGGGCGTTGCGCAGGATCAGGTCGGGCTGGGGCATGGCGGACTCCGGGGTCGGACGGGTGGATCGGACGGCCGTGCGCTATCGAATCGGTAGCTGCCGGCCAAGGTGATGCCCGGGCTCCGGGCTCATTTGGTGCCGAAGATGCGGTCGCCCGCGTCGCCCAGGCCCGGCAGGATGTAGCCGTGGTCGTCGAGCTGGCGGTCGATCGCGGCGGTGTAGACCGGCACGTCCGGATGCGCCGCCTGCATCGCCGCCACGCCCTCGGGGCAGGTCAGCAGGCAGACGAACTTGATGGACTTGGGGTTGAGCTTCTTGAGCCGCTCGATCGCCAGGATGGCCGAGTTGCCGGTGGCCAGCATCGGGTCGACCACGATCAGGTCGCGGGCCTCGGTCTCGGCGGGCATCTTGAAGTAGTACTCGACCGGCTTGAGCGTCTCGGGGTCGCGGTACATGCCGATGTGGCCGACGCGCGCGCCCGGCACCACCGCCATCATGCCGTCCAGGATGCCGGTGCCGGCGCGCAGGATGGACACCAGCACCAGCTTCTTGCCGTCGATCATCGGCGCCATCATGGTCTCCATCGGCGTCTCGATCTCGACGTCCTGCAGCGCCATGTCACGGGTGACCTCGTAGGCCATCAGGGTACTGACCTCGCCGACCAGGCGGCGGAAACCGTTGGTGCTGGTCTCCTTGCGGCGCATCAGGGTGAGCTTGTGCTGGACCAGCGGGTGGTCGATGACGTGGAGGTTGGGGAAGCGCGGGGATTGGGGCATGGGAGACGGTCCTGAGGGAAAGCGTCCGGGGAAGCGGGCGCGGGAAGGGACGGAAAAGGGGATCGGGATCGCGGGCCGGGCGCGGGCCTCCTCGGTGGACGCCGTGCGCAGTGCGCAGCAAGCCCCGTGCCCGATCCGGACCAAATGGTCGGAAATCGGCCGCCGAAAAAGGCGGCGCAGGATAGCACGCCCTCCCGCGGCGGCGCCGGTCCCGGGGGCGGGCCGGTTCAGCGCCTGCGGCCGCCACCGAACAGGCTGCCGAGCACGCCCCGGACGATCTCGCGGCCCACGGTGGTGCCCATGGTGCGCACCGCCGATTTCGCCATCGACTGGGCCAGCCCCTCGTGCCTGCCGCCTCGCGGGCCGGTGGTGCCGAACAGCACGTCGTTGAGGCCGCCGAGCAGGCCGCCGTCCTTCGACGCGGCCGCCGCGCCGGCGGCGCCGGGCGCGGGCGAGCCCGAGGCGGCGCCCCGGTCGCGCAGCACCTCGTAGGCCGATTCGCGGTCCACCGTCTTCTCGTAGGTGCCGGCGACCAGCGACCGCCGCATCAGCGCGTCGCGCCGCTCGGGCGTCACCGGGCCGAGCAGGCTCGCCGGCGGCAGCACGAAGGCGCGGTCGGTGACGCCGGGCCGGCCCTGCGCGTCGAGCAGGCTGACCAGCGCCTCGCCGACCGCCAGTTCGGTGATCGCGGCCTCGATGTCCAGGCCGGGGCGCTGGCGCATGGTCTGGGCGGTGGCGCGCACCGCCTTCTGGTCGCGCGGGGTGAAGGCGCGCAGGGCGTGCTGCACCCGGTTGCCCAGCTGGGCGAGCACGCTGTCGGGGATGTCGAGCGGGTTCTGCGTCGCGAAGTACACGCCCACGCCCTTGGAGCGCACCAGCCGCACCACCAGCTCGATGCGCTCGACCAGCACCTTGGGCGCCCCCTCGAACAGCAGGTGGGCCTCGTCGAAGAAGAACACCAGCACGGGCTTGTCCGGGTCGCCGATCTCGGGCAGGTGCTCGAACAGCTCGGACAGCAGCCACAGCAGGAAGGTGGCGTAGAGGCGCGGCGACTGCATCAGCCGGTCGGCCGCCAGCAGGTTGACCACGCCGCGGCCGTCCACCGTCTGCAGCAGGTCGGCGATGTCGAGCATCGGCTCGCCGAAGAAACGGTCGCCGCCCTGGCTCTCGATCTGCAGCAGCCCGCGCTGGATGGCGCCGACGCTGGCGGCGCTGACGTTGCCGTAGCCGGTCTTGTAGTCGGCCGCATGGTCGGCCACGTGCTGCAGCATCGCCCGCAGGTCCTTCAGGTCGAGCAGCAGCAGGCCCTGGTCGTCGGCGATGCGGAACACCAGGTTGAGCACGCCGGCCTGGGTGTCGTTCAGGTCGAGCATGCGGCCCAGCAGCAGCGGGCCCAGGTCGGAGACGGTGGCGCGGACCGGATGGCCCTTCTCGCCGAAGACGTCCCAGAAGGTGACCGGGCAGGCGGCCGGCGCGGGCGGCTCGATGCCGCGGGACGCGAGCACGCCGCGCAGCTTGTCCCCGATGCGGCCCGGTTCGGCGATGCCCGAGAGATCGCCCTTGACGTCGGCCAGGAACACCGGAACCCCGATGCCCGAGAAGCGCTCGGCCAGCGCCTGCAGCGTCACCGTCTTGCCGGTGCCGGTGGCGCCGGTGATCAGCCCGTGGCGGTTGGCCAGGGCCGGCAGCATCTCGAAGACGGCCCCGGCGTTGCGGGCGATCGGCAGGGGAGCGGTCGGATCGGCGGCCATCGGCGTTCTCTTCGGGCAGTGGAGATGCGCCAGTGTAGCCAGCGGACCGTCGGCGGAGGCGCCATGCGAAACGGCCGGCGGATGGCAGGGTGCCATCCGCCGGCCGAGCCGGATCGCCGCCGCGGCGGCCATGCGCCCGGGGTCAGGCGGCCATCGCGGTCACCATCTTGTCGACCGTCAGCGGGTACTCGCGCAGCCGCACGCCGCAGGCGTTGTAGACCGCGTTGGTCACCGCCGCGCCCACGCCGCAGATGCCCAGCTCGCCGATGCCCTTGGCCTTGAGCGGGTTGGCCCACTCGTCGCGCTCGGGCATGAACACCACCTCCAGGTTGGGGATGTCGGCATGCGAGGGCACGTGGTACTCGGCCAGGTCGTGGTTGACGAACTGGCCGTGGCGCGTGTCCACCTGCAGCTCCTCGTGCAGCGCGGTGCCGATGCCGAACACCATGCCGCCGATGCACTGCGAGCGGGCCGTCTTCTCGTTGAGGATGCGGCCCGCCGCGTACACGCCCAGCATGCGCCGCACCCGGATCTCGCCGGTCACCGCATTCACGCCCACCTCGGCGAAATGCGCGCCGTAGGAGAACTGCGAGTGCGTCTTCTTGTTGTCGCCCGGCTTGATCTCGCCGACCGCCTCGACCGTGCCGCCGCCCAGGACATCGTCCAGGGCCGCGCTGGTCGTCCCGTCGGAGATCCGGCCCGCGGCGGCGATGGCTTTGGTCGGGTTCAATCCGGCCTTCTTGGCAAGCTGGTCGCGCACCTGCACGCAGGCCTCGTAGACCGAGCTTCCGGCGCTGGCCGCGCCCCACGAGCCGCCCGATCCGGCGCTGGCCGGGAACTTCGTGTCGCCCAGCTCCACGCGCACCTTCGGCAGCGGCACGCCGAGCATGTCGGCGGCGATCTGCGCGAGGATGGTGTAAGTGCCGGTACCGATGTCGGTCATGCCGGTCTGCACCACCACCTGGCCGCCCGGATGCAGCTGCACCCGTGCCTTGGACGGCATCAGCATGTTGCCGCGCGCCGCGCCCGCCACGCCGATGCCCACCCACCAGTCGCCGTCGCGCACTTGCGCCGGCTTGGGGTTGCGCTTGTCCCAGCCGAAGCGCTTGGCGCCTTCCTGCAGGCATTCGACGTACTGGCGGCTGGAGAAGGGAACATGCTTCTCCGGATCTTCCTTCGGCTCGTTGCGCAGCCGCAGCTCGATCGGATCGATATTGAGCTGGTGCGCCAGTTCGTCCATCGCGTTTTCGAGCGACAGCATGCCGACCGCCTCGCCCGGGGCGCGCATCGAGGCCGCCTCGGGCTTGTCGAGCGTGGCCAGCCGGTGGGTGGTGATCCGGTCCGGCGCGGCGTACAGCACCCGGGTGGACAGGGCGGACGGCTCGAAGAAATCGAAGCCTTCGCCGTTGTCCGACCAGCTGTCGTGGCCGATCGCCAGCAGCGTGCCGTCCGGCTTGGCGCCGAGGCGGATGCGCTGGATGGTCTCGGAACGGCGGTTGGTCGCGTGGAAGATCTGCTGGCGCGCCAGGACCACCCGCACCGGGCGGCCGAGCTTCTTGGCGGCGATGGCCGCCAGCACCGTCTCGGGGCAGATCTGCAGCTTGCCGCCGAAGCCGCCGCCGATGAACGGGCTGATCAGCCGCACCTTGTCGGTCGGCATCTTGAGCGTGCCCGCCAGCGACTTCGCGCCGCGCTCCAGCATCTGGTGCGCGATGTGCACCGTGAGCTGGTCGCCTTTCCACTGGGCCAGGGCCGCGTGCGGCTCCATCGCGGCGTGCGACTGGTCCGGGGTGGTGTAGGTCACGTCGAGCTTCACCGGCGAATCGGCGTAGCCCTTGGCGAACTGGCCGACGGCGGTGTCGACCGGCTGCTGCGACTCCGGCGGCTTGCGGGCGGTGGCGCGCACCCGGTCGGTGTCGTAGCGGCCTTCGCTCGCCTGGTAGCGCACCTGCAGCGCCTTGGCGCCGGCGCGCGCCTGCTCGAAGGTTTCCGCGACGACCAGCGCCACGGGCTGGCCCCAGTGGGCGATCTCGGGCCCGGTGAGCTGCGGCGCGAGGTCGTCGCCCTTGGCTTGCGGCGGTGCGTTCTTGTGCGTGAGCACCAGCGCCACGCCCGGCATGCGTTCCACGGCCGCGGTGTCGATGGAGACGATGCGGCCCTTGCCGATGGTGGAGCACGCCATGACGCCCCAGGCCATGCCGGCTTCGCGGAATTCGGCCGCGTAGGTGGCGCCGCCGGTGACCTTCAGCCGGCCGTCGATCCGGTCGATGGGCTTGCCCACATGGGTGCTGGTGCGTTCGTCGAGGGCGGTATGCCCGATGGGTTTGCTGACTTCCATGGATGCTCCTCAGGCGCTGGCGGCGGCTTCGGCCAGCACCGAGGGGACGGTGCGCCGCAGCAGCGGAATCTTGAAATCGTTGTAGCCCTGGCCGCGGGCATCGGCCAGCAGCGTGTCGGCGGTGCGCGCCCAGTCGCCGGCGGCGATGGCGGCATCCACCTCCGGCGTGCGCCACGGCTTGTGCGCGACGCCGCCGACCGCCATGCGGCCGCTGTTGCCCGCCCGGTCCACGATGGCCGCGACCGACACGATGGCGAAGGCGTACGAGGCGCGGTCCCGGACCTTGCGGTAGAGCTGGCGGCCCGGCGGGGGCGGGGGCAGGGCCACGGCGGTGATGAATTCGCCGGGTTCCAGCACCGTGTCGCGCTCCGGCCGGTCGCCCGGCAGCCGGTGGAAGTCGGCGATCGGGATCACCCGGCGGCCGCCCGGGCCGCCTTCGGTCTCGACCCGCGCATCCAGCACCCGCATGGCGACCGCCATGTCGGACGGGTGCACCGCGATGCAGGCCTCGCTCGCGCCCAGCACCGCGTGCATGCGGTTGACGCCGCCGCGCGCCGCGCAGCCAGTGCCCGGCTGGCGCTTGTTGCAGGGCATGGCGGTGTCGTAGAAGTACGGGCAACGGGTGCGCTGCAGCAGGTTGCCGCCGGTGGTCGCGCGATTGCGCAGCTGGCCCGATGCGCCGGACAGCAGGGCCTGGCTCAGTACCGGGTACTGCTTGCGGACCCGCATGTCGGCCGCCAGGGCCGCGTTGCGCACCATGGCGCCGATGCGCAGTCCGCCGTCGGCCGTGGGCTCGATGGCGGCCAGCGGCAGGCGGCTGACGTCCACCAGGTGGGTGGGCGTCTCGATCTGCAGCTTCATCAGGTCGAGCAGGTTGGTGCCGCCAGCGATGAACTTGGCATCGGGGCGCGTGGAAAGCGCCCGGACGGCGCCATCCACCGAATCGGCGCGTTCGTAGGTGAACTGCTTCATGCCGCGCCTCCCTTGCCGCCGTGCGCCACCACCCGGATGGCGGCCACGATGTTGGGGTAGGCCGAGCACCGGCACAGGTTGCCGCTCATGCGCTCGCGGATTTCGGCGTCGGTGAGGGCGGTCGACGAACCGTCGAGCCGCTCGGTGACATGGCTGGGCATGCCGCGCTTGGCTTCGTCGAGCATGCCGACCGCGGAGCAGATCTGGCCCGAGGTGCAGTAGCCGCACTGGAAACCGTCGTGCTCGACGAAGGCCGCCTGCATCGGGTGCAGCTGGTCGCCGCGCGCCAGGCCTTCGATGGTGGTGACCTGGTCGCCTTCGTGCATCACGGCCAGCGACAGGCAGGAATTGATGCGCTCGCCATTGACCAGCACCGTGCATGCGCCGCACTGGCCGTGGTCACAGCCTTTCTTGGTGCCGGTCAGGCGGAGGTGTTCGCGCAGGGCGTCGAGCAGCGTGGTGCGGGGGTCGACCGTCAGGTCGGCCGGCTTGCCGTTGACCTGCAGCTGGACGCGCTGGGTGACTTCACGGGTATCCGCGGGGCCGGAAGCGGCCACCGGCGCCGCTTCGGCGACCGATGCGCTGTCGGCGAAGGTGCCGGCTGCGGTGATGGCCGTGGCGCAGGCGGTGGATTTGAGGACGTTGCGTCGGGAGAGCGGTGGACACGAGAGTGCCGAACTGTCGCAGCGGGGTGGTTGCATGGGGCGATCCTGTTCTTGGAGTGGGGCGACTGCGCTGCGTTGCAGCGCAGCCGCGGGTCGCCTTCCAGTATCCGGACCGTCGCCCGCGCCCATGTAGGACGCCGGGCACTGTTATCGTGCAGAACCTTCTTGGTTCGGACCATTTGTCCTCGATAGGCGCAGATGCTGTCGGATGGCGCCTACATGGCTCCCGATGCTGGAGCCCCGATCCCGGTCCCCATGGTCGCCGGAACGGCTGCCAGCGCGCTATGGCTGCGGATCGGCGGCAGCGTCCGCCGCCGCATCCGGAGAAGCCGGCGGGGGCTGCCAGCGGCCGTCCAGCAGCAGTTCGCACGGCTGGAAGCGGGTCTTGTAGCGCATCTTGCGGCTCTCCGCGATCCAATAGCCCAGGTAGACGTAGGGCAGCTGCAGCTGGCGCGCCTGCTCGATCTGCCACAGCACCGCCCAGGTGCCGTAGTCCGCCGGGGGCTCCGGATCGTAGAAGGTGTAGACGGCCGAGATGCCGTCGTCCACCAGGTCCAGGATCGACACCATGCGCAAGGTCCCGGGCCGGGCGCCGTCGCCGTCCTCGCGGAATTCCACCAGGCGCGAATTGACCCGGCTCTGCAGCAGGAACTGGGTGTACTGGTCGATGTTGTCGTGGTCCATGCCGCCGCCGGCGTGCCGGCCGGCCTGGTAGCGCAGGTACAGCTGGTAGTGCTCGTCGTCGAAGCCCAGCGACAGGATGCGCGTCGTGAGCCCCGTATGGCGTTTCCAGGCGCGGCGCTGGCTGCGGTCCGGGCGGAAACGGGCCACGTCGACGCGCAGCGGAACGCAGGCCCGGCAGCCGTCGCAGTAGGGCCGGTAGGTGAAGATGCCGCTGCGCCGGAAGCCGGTGGCCACCAGGCCGCTGTAGACGTCGCCGTGCACCAGGTGGCCGGGCGTCGCAACCTGCGAACGGGCCTGGCGGTCGGGCAGGTAACTGCAGGGGTAGGGGGCCGTCGCATAGAACTGCACGGCCCGCAGGGGGAGGTCCTTGAGCTGGGTCACCGTTCGGATTCTTCCATGCCCGGAAGCTCCTGCCAGATCCCCGGGTCGAAACGCCACGCGGGCGCCGGCTTGACGCGCTCGGCGGCCACGATGTCCAGGAATTCCTTCCGGGGGATTTCCCGGGCGCCGAGGGACGCCAGGTGCGCGGTGTTCTGCTGGCAGTCGATCATCCGCACGCCGTTGCGCAGGCAGAACGCCACCAGCGCCGCCAGCGCGATCTTCGAGGCGTCGGTGCGGTGGGCGAACATCGATTCGCCGAAGACGCTGCGGCCGATGTTCACGCAGTACAGGCCGCCCGCGAGTTCCCCGTCGATCCAGGTTTCGACGCTGTGGGCATGGCCGACGTGGTGGAGGGCGGTATAGGCCTTCTGCATGCGCGGCACGATCCAGGTGCCGCTCTGGCGCGGCCGGGGCGTGCTGGAGCAGGCATTCATCACCGCGGCGAAATCGTGGTCGATGCGGATCTCGCAGCCCGCCGATTCGCGGAAGCGCAGGAGCGTCTTGCGCAGCGACCGGTGCAGCCGCAGCGCCTCCGGCCGCAGCACCATGCGTGGATCGGGGCTCCACCAGAGGGTGGGCTCCGCCGGACCGAACCACGGGAAAATGCCGTGCGAATAGGCCTCGACCAACCGTCGGGTGTCGAGTTCCCCGCCGATGGCCAGCAGGCCCGGCAGGGGGTCCGATGCCCCCCAGGCCGACTCGGGCGGGGGAAGCGGTTGGTGGGACAGCAGGTGAGGGATGCGCATGGGCGGGAGCGGCGGGCGGGGTGTGCGGTGCAGGCGATTCCGCGAAAACGCGAGACGGGAACGAGGATGCCGCCTTCCCCAAAAAAAAAGCTTCTCGCGAGAGAAGCCTTCTTTGGAGCCCGATGGAACGTGCAGAGCGGTTCTGTCGGGCGGCCGGGTGCGATCAGCTGACGTGCTTGCCGATCAGCGCGGCCAGTTCGAACATGGACACCTGGTCCTTCTCGAAAATGGCCTTGAGCTTGGCGTCGGCGTTGATCAGGCGCTTGTTGGTCGGCTCTTGCAGGTTGTGTTCCTTGATGTAGACCCACAGCTTGCTGACGACTTCGGTGCGCGGCAGCGGCGTGGCGCCGACGACGGCGGCGAGTGCCGGGCTGGGCTTGAGGGCTTTCATGAAGGCCGGATTCGGAGTCCGCTTCTTGGCAGGGACGCTTGCAGAAGCCGCCGCGGTCTTGGCAGGAGCTTTGGTTGCTGGCGCTTTCTTCGCAGTGGCCATGGTCTGAATTTTCCCTTCTTGGAGTATGGTGAATCGCCGAGGAAGTGGCGGCCCTTCGGCCGTGCACGTGGCTCCTTCCATGCTACTGGAGAAAAAACGGGTTTCCAAGGTTTTTTGCCGTGTGCGCGTCACGTCTGTTGCGTCGCGGTCGATAGCGCGCGGCACCGGGGCTTCCTGGGTGGCGGACGCCCGGGGCCGCCTGTTACCATCGAGCGGTTTCATTTCATCCGAAAGAGCGAGAAAGGCATGCCGGTTATGACACCGCGAACTACGACAGGAATCCTGACCCGCCGCTGAGGCGGGACCGTTCGCGCCTGCCTGAGCCAGATCCAGACCGAAGCGCGGGCTCCCCGCGCTTTTTCGTTTCCGGACGCCTGCCCGCACCCAGCGGCATCCGTGCCGATCCCTCCTCTTTCCCTCTTCGAATCCCCCATGATCCAGATCACGCTTCCCGACGGTTCGCAGCGCCAGTACCCCGGCCCGGTCACCGTGGCAGATGTCGCCTCCTCCATCGGCCCGGGGCTGGCCAAGGTCACCGTCGCAGGCAAGGTGGACGGGCGCCTGGTCGATGCGAGCGACCGCATCGACCGGGACGCCCGCCTGCAGATCATCACGCCCAAGGACGACGAGGGCGTCGAGATCATCCGCCACTCCACCGCCCACCTGGTCGGTCATGCGGTCAAGCAGCTCTATCCCGGCGCGAAGATGGTCATCGGCCCGGTCATCGACGAAGGCTTCTACTACGACATCGCCTACGAGCGTCCGTTCACGCCCGAAGACATCGCCGCGATCGAGCAGCGGATGAAGGAGCTCATCGCGCAGGACTACGACGTGGTCAAGAGGATGACGCCGCGCGACGAGGTCGTCGAGGTGTTCCGCAGCCGCGGCGAGGACTACAAGCTGCGCCTCATCGAGGACATGCCCGACGAGCAGGCCATGGGCCTCTACTACCACCAGGAATACGTGGACATGTGCCGCGGCCCGCACGTGCCGAACACGCGTTTCCTGAAGGCCTTCAAGCTGACCCGGGTGTCCGGGGCCTACTGGCGCGGCGACGCGAAGAACGAGCAGCTGCAGCGCATCTACGGCACCGCCTGGGCCGACAAGAAGCAGCTCGACCAGTACATCCAGCGCATGGAAGAGGCTGAGAAGCGCGACCACCGCAGGCTCGGCCGCGAGCTGGACCTGTTCCACCTCGACGAGCATGCGCCGGGGCTGGTGTTCTGGCATCCGAAGGGCTGGGCCATCTGGCAGGGCGTGGAGCAGTACATGCGCGCGGTCTACCGGGACAACGGCTACCTGGAAGTCAAGGGCCCGCAGATCCTGGACAAGACCCTCTGGGAGAAGACCGGCCACTGGGACAAGTACCGCGAGAACATGTTCACGACCGAATCGGAGAAGCGCGACTACGCGCTCAAGCCGATGAACTGCCCGGGCCACATCCTGATCTTCAACCAGGGCATCAAGAGCTACCGCGACCTGCCGCTGCGCTACGGCGAATTCGGACAGTGCCACCGCAACGAGCCGACCGGCGGCCTGCACGGCATCATGCGGGTGCGGGGCTTCACCCAGGACGACGGTCACATCTTCTGCACCGAAGAGCAGATCCTGCAGGAGTGCACCGACTTCACCAGCCTGCTGGTGAAGGTCTACCGCGAGTTCGGCTTCACCGACATCATCTACAAGGTGGCGACCCGGCCCGAGAAGCGCATCGGCTCCGATGCGGTCTGGGACAAGGCCGAGCACGCGCTGATCGAGAGCCTCAAGGCCTCGGGATGCGAATTCCAGATCGCGCCCGGCGACGGCGCCTTCTACGGCCCGAAGATCGAGTACACCCTGCGCGACGCCATCGGCCGCCAGTGGCAGTGCGGCACCATCCAGGTCGATTTCTCGATGCCCGAGCGCCTCGACGCCGAGTACGTGGGCGAGGACGGCGAGCGCCACCGGCCGGTGATGCTGCACCGCGCCATCGTCGGCAGCCTGGAGCGTTTCATCGGCATCCTGATCGAACAGCATGCGGGCGCGCTGCCCGCCTGGCTCGCGCCGGTGCAGGTCGTGGTGCTCAACATCACCGATGCCCAGGCCGATTACTGTCGCGAAATTGCCAAAATGCTGCAGCAACAAGGGCTTAGGGTGCAGCTCGATCTGCGCAACGAGAAGATTACGTATAAAATACGAGAGCATTCGTTGCAAAAGCCTCCTTACATCCTCGTCGTGGGCGACAAGGAGAAGGCGGCGGGTTCCGTTGCAGTCCGTGCCCGAGGCAATGTAGACCTCGGCGTCATGACGCTGGAAGGCTTCCGAGAGAAGCTCGCCAGCGACATCGACCTCAAGCGATGATCCGGGCGATCATCGCGAGACGCACCCGCTGCGCGGCCAAGCCACATACCGTGGCGATTTGAAAAGGATTTGAGCCATCGCTACTGAATTTCGTGACCGCCGTCACCGCGAAGAGCGGAAGCACCGCCTGAACCGTGAAATCATGGCCCCGGAGGTTCGACTCTCCGGTCCGGAGAACGAGCCCCTCGGCATCGTGAGCCTCGCAGATGCATTGCGCATGGCGGGTGAATTGGACGTGGACCTGGTGGAAATCGCCGCGACCGCCAATCCGCCGGTCTGCCGCCTGATGGACTACGGAAAGTTCAAGTACCAGGAGCAGAAGAAGGCGGCGGAAGCGAAGTCGAAGCAGAAGGTCATCGAGGTCAAGGAAATCAAGTTCCGGCCCGGTACCGACGACGGCGACTACAACATCAAGATGCGCAACATTCGCCGTTTCCTCGAGGAAGGCGACAAGTGCAAGATCACGCTGCGTTTCCGCGGTCGGGAAATCACCCACCAGGAAATCGGCATGGCCCTGCTGCAGCGCATCCGAACCGATCTCGGCGACCTGATCCAGGTGGAGCAGTTCCCCAAGCTCGAAGGCCGGCAGATGATCATGATGATCGCGCCGGGTCGCAAGAAGCCCGTGCAGGCACGTGCTTCCGATGCCCCGGCATCCGCTGCCGCCTGATAGACGGGCATCGGTGCCGGAGGATCCGACAAAAGAATTTCAGAGGAATTGCTCCAGCGGCATTTCTTTGAACCGCAGGAAAGCGATAGCTTTCCTGCAGCGCGGGTTTCGGCCCGCGTACCGGCGTCAGCCTTCGGGCTGTCGGCCGAACAAGTGGCTCGGGGCCATCAAGCCTGCGTAGGTTCGCAGCGCCTCACGAGCACGCAAAAAGGAGCATCGACATGCCCAAAATGAAGACCAAGAGCAGCGCGAAAAAGCGCTTTCGCGTTCGTCCGGGTGGAACCGTCAAGCGCGGTCAAGCCTTCAAGCGTCACATCCTGACCAAGAAGACCACCAAGAACAAGCGCCAGCTGCGCGGTTCGGTGTCGGTGCACGAGACCAACATGGGTCATATCGCACAGATGCTGCCGCTGGCAGGCCTTTGATCAACACGACGAACTGAAGGAGCACACACATGCCTCGCGTCAAACGTGGTGTAACGGCACGCGCCCGCCACAAGAAAGTCCTCGCCCTCGCCAAGGGCTTCCGCGGTCGCCGCGGCAACGTCTTCCGCATCGCCAAGCAGGCGGTGATGAAGGCCGGCCAGTACGCATACCGCGATCGCCGGACCAAGAAGCGCGTCTTCCGCCAGCTCTGGATCGCGCGTATCAACGCCGCATCCCGCGAACTGGGCATGACCTACAGCCAGTTCGCCAACGGCCTGAAGAAGGCTTCGATCGAGATCGACCGCAAGGTCCTCGCCGATCTGGCCGTCCACGACAAGGCGGGCTTCGCCCGCATCGTCGATCAGGTCAAGAGCACGCTGGCAGCAGCCTGAGACGCATCCCGGAACCGTTGCGTCCCGCCAGTTCGCTGGTGATGGCGCGGCGATCCGCGATGCCAGAAACAAGGGCCAGGGCTTGTCGAGTCCTGGCCCTTTTTCCATGGACGAAAGAATCGCTATGAACGAGTTGGACGCGCTGGTCGCCAGCGCCGAGACGGATTTCGCGCAGGCCGCGTTGCCCGCCGATCTGGAGAATGCCAAGGCGCGCTTCCTCGGGAAATCCGGGCGCATCACCGCCCTGATGAAAGACCTGGCGAGCCTGCCGGTGGACGAGAAGAAGACCCGTGGGGCAGCGATCAACCTGGCCAAGCAGGCCATCGAGGCGGCGCTGAATGCGCGCCGCCAGGCGCTGGCCGATGCGGAACTGCAGGCGCAGTTGCAGGCCGAGGCGCTGGATGTCACCCTGCCGGGGCGGCAGCGCGGCCCGGGCGGGCTGCATCCGGTATCGATCACGCTGGAGCGCATCGAAGGCATCTTCGCCTCGATGGGTTTCGAGGTGGCCGACGGTCCGGAGATCGAGACCGACTGGTTCAATTTCACCGCGCTCAACACGCCGGAAGACCATCCGGCGCGTTCGATGCACGACACTTTCTACGTCGAGGGCGCGGGCCCCGACGCGCCGCCGCACCTGCTGCGCACCCATACCAGCCCGATGCAGATCCGCCACGCGGTCCAGCATGTGAAGCGCCACCGCGCCGCGCTCGATGCCGGTGAGGGCATGCCGGAGATTCGGGTCATCGCCCCCGGCCGCACCTACCGGGTGGACAGCGATGCGACCCATTCGCCGATGTTCCACCAGTGCGAGGGCCTGTGGATCGGCGAGAACGTGAGCTTCAAGGACCTCAAGGTCGTATTCACCGACTTCTGCCGCACCTTCTTCGAGAGCCGCGACCTGGTGCTGCGCTTCCGACCGAGCTTCTTCCCCTTCACCGAGCCCAGCGCCGAAGTGGACATCCAGTTCCAGAGCGGCCCGCTCGCCGGCCGCTGGCTGGAGGTGGCGGGGTCCGGCCAGGTGCATCCGAACGTGGTGCGCAACATGGGGCTGGATCCGGAGCGCTTCATCGGCTTCGCCTTCGGCATGGGGCCGGACCGCCTGACCATGCTGCGCTACGGCATCAACGACCTGCGCCTGTTCTTCGAGGGCGACCTGCGCTTCCTGCGCCAGTTCCGCTAGGCCCGGGACGCGGGCCGCGGGTCCGCACCGAACCATCGAGACACGAATCACGAGAGAGATCCCATGCAATTTCCGGAATCCTGGCTGCGCGCCTTTTGCAATCCCCCGCTGGATACGCAGGCGCTGGCCGATACCCTGACGATGGCCGGACTGGAAGTCGAGGAACTGCGCCCGGTGGCGCCCGCCTTCCGCAAGATCGTGGTCGGCCGCATCCTGCAGGCCGAGCAGCATCCCAATGCCGACCGCCTGCGCGTGTGCCAGGTCGATGTCGGCCAGGACGCGCCGCTGAACATCGTCTGCGGCGCGCCCAACGCGCGCGCTGGCATCCTGGTACCCTGCGCGCTGGTCGGGGCCGAACTGCCGCCCGGCGAGGACGGCAAGCCCTTCCTGATCAAGGTCGGCAAGCTGCGCGGCGTGGAAAGCCAGGGCATGCTGTGCTCGGCGCGCGAACTGCGGATCGGCGAGGACACCGGCGGGCTGCTGGAGCTGGCGGCCGATGCGCCGGTCGGCACCGACATCCGCGACTGGCTGAACCTGGACGACACGCTCTTCACCCTGAAGCTCACGCCCAACCTGGCGCACTGCCTGAGCGTCTACGGCGTGGCGCGCGAGCTGGCGGCCCTGACCGGGGCGCCGCTGCAGGCGCCATCCTTCCCGGCGGTGCCGGCAATGCACGACCAGCGCCTGCCGGTCACCGTCTCGGCCCCCGACCTGTGCGGGCGCTTCGCCGGCCGCGTCGTGCGCAACGTGAATCCCCGGGCCACCACCCCGCAGTGGATGGTGGAGCGGTTGGCCCGCTGCGGCCAGCGCGCGGTCGCGCCGCTGGTGGACATCTCGAACTACGTGATGTTCGAACTCGGCCGTCCGTCGCACATGTTCGACCTCGACAAGATCCATGCGCCGCTGGACGTGCGCTGGGCGCGCGCGGGCGAACAGCTCCAACTGCTCAACGGCAGCACGGTCGCGCTCGACGCGCAGGTCGGCGTGATCGCCGATGCGCAGCAGGTCGAGTCGCTGGCCGGCATCATGGGCGGCGAGGCCTCGTCCATCACCGACGGCACGACCAACATCTACATCGAGGCCGCGTTCTGGCATCCGGCGGCCATCGCCGGCCGCTCGCGCCGCTTCAACTTCTCGACCGACGCGGGCCACCGCTTCGAGCGCGGCGTCGATCCGGGTCATCTGGTCGAGCACCTCGAACGCATCACCGCGCTGGTGCTGGAGATCTGCGGCGGCGAGCCCGGCCCGGTCGACGACCTGCAGGTCCGCATGCCGGAGCAGCCGCCGGTGCGTCTGCGGGTGGCCCGCGCCGCGAAGGTCATCGGCATGCCGCTGACCCTGGCGCAATGCCGCGATGCGCTGGCCGGCCTGGGGCTGGGCGTGGCCGAGGCGGAACAGCAGGACGATGGGGGCGTGCTGGTCGTGACCCCGCCGTCCTACCGCTTCGACATCGCCCTCGAGGAAGACCTGATCGAGGAGGTGGCGCGCGTCGTCGGCTACGAGAATCTGCCCACCACGCCGCCGCTGGCCCCGATCACCGCGAAGCTGCAGCCCGAGTCGCGCCGCGGCATCCATGCGCTGCGCCGCCAGGTGGCCGGCCTCGGGTACCAGGAAACCATCAATTTCAGCTTCGTCGAGGAACGCTGGGAGCACGAGCTGGCCGGCAATCCGGAGCCGATCCGGTTGCTCAACCCCATCGCCAGCCAGATGAACGTCATGCGCTCGTCGCTGATGGGGTCGCTGCTGCAAGTGCTGAAGTTCAACCTCGACCGCAAGGCCGAGCGGGTGCGGGTCTTCGAGATCGGCCGCGTCTTCCGGCGCGACGCCACGGTGGCAGACAGCGACACGACCGTGCGGGGCTACCGCCAGCCGATGCGGCTGGCCGGCCTGGCCGCGGGCCGCACCGACGCGCTGCAGTGGGACGGCCGTCGGCAGGCGGTCGATTTCTACGACGCCAAGGGCGACATCGAGGCGCTGCTGGCACCGCTGCAGCCGCGCTTCGAAGCGGCCGAGCATCCCGCCCTGCACCCCGGCCGCAGCGCGCGGGTGCTGCTCGATGGCCGGGAGATCGGCTTCGTCGGCGAACTGCATCCGCGCTGGCGCCAGGGCTACGGCTTGGCGGCCACGCAGATCCCGGTGCTGTTCGAGCTGGAACTCGATGCCCTGCTGCAGCGCCGCGTGCCGGTGTTCCAGCCGGTGGACCGCCACCAGGACATCGAGCGCGACATCGCGGTCATCGTCGCCGACCGGGTGGGCCATGCGCAGGTGCAGGATGCGATCCTGGGCGCGCAGGCGGACGGTGGCCTGGTGCGCAGCGTGACGCTGTTCGACGTGTACCGCCCGGCGGCGGACGCGGCGAAAGAGGGGGCGTCCTGGCTCGGCGCGGGCGAGAAGAGCCTGGCGCTGCGGCTGCGGATCAACGGCGGGGCGGCCGCGCTGACCGATGCCCAGATCGATGCCGCGGTGCAGCAGGCCATCGAGGCCCTGAAGACCCGCGTCGGCGCACGCATGCGCGCCTGAGGAATCCTGGAATGAACCCACGCAACACGAACCGCGATTCCCTGTCCGACGCGTCCGGCGACGAGACGACCGACGGTCCGGCCCTGACCAAGGCGGTCCTGTCCGAGCTGGTCGGCACGCAGGCGGGGCTGAACCGGCGCGACGCCAAGGACATGGTGGACGCGTTCTTCGAGATGGTCGCCGGGCGGCTGATCGAAGGCCACGACGTGAAACTCTCGGGCTTCGGCAATTTCCAGATCCGCACCAAGGCGCCGCGTCCGGGCCGCAATCCCCGGACGGGGGAGCTGATCCCGATCGACGCGCGCCGCGTGGTGATCTTCCACGCGAGCCACAAGCTCAAGGACCAGGTGCAGTCCGCCCTCGACAGCCTGGAGCCCCCGGCCGCCTGAGCCGAACGCGCTGCCGCCGTGGCCGGCACGCCGTACCGCGGCCCGGCCGGCAGCGGCTCAGGCGCTGCCGGCCTCGACGGCCGGCTCGTCGATTTCCTCGCCCAGGAAGCCGCCGCTCTGGTGCGCCCACAGCCGGGCGTAGACGCCGCCCCGCGCCAGCAGGCTGCGGTGGTCGCCTTCCTCGACGATGCGGCCATGCTCCAGCACCACCAGCCGGTCCATCGCGGCGATGGTGGACAGGCGGTGGGCGATGGCGATCACCGTCTTGCCCTCCATCAGGCGGTAGAGGCTCTGCTGGATCGCGGCTTCCACCTCGGAATCGAGCGCGCTGGTGGCCTCGTCCAGCAGCAGGATCGGCGCATCCTTGAGCATCACGCGCGCGATGGCGATGCGCTGGCGCTGGCCGCCCGAGAGCTTCACCCCGCGCTCGCCCACATGGGCGTCGTAGCCCTTGCGGCCCTTGGCGTCGCCCAGGGAGGCGATGAAGTCGGTGGCCTCGGCATTGCGCGTGGCGGCCTCGATGGCGGCCTGGTCGGCCTCGGGCCGGCCGTAGGAGATGTTGTCGCGCACCGAACGGTGCAGCAGCGAAGTGTCCTGGGTGACCATGCCGATGTGCGCGCGCAGGCTGTCCTGGCTGACCTGCGAGATGTCCTGTCCGTCGATCAGGATGCGGCCGCTGCCCACGTCGTAGAAGCGCAGCAGCAGGTTGACCAGCGTCGACTTGCC
>JAKOND010000325.1 GCA_022702125.1 Burkholderiaceae bacterium | reverse complement strand
GACGGGCCGTCCACCGTCTTCTGGGTGGCGGTGGTGGCGTGCACGGTGGTCATCAGGCCGCGCTTGATGCCCCACTTGTCGTGGACCACCTTGGCGAGCGGCGCCAGGCAGTTGGTGGTGCAGGAGGCGTTGGAGATCACGTCCTGGCCGGCGTAGGTCTTGTCGTTGACGCCGAAGACGAACATCGGGGTGTCGTCCTTCGACGGCGCCGAGATGATGACCTTCTTCGCGCCCGCGGCCAGGTGCTTGCCGGCGCCGGCCTTGTCGAGGAACAGGCCGGTGGCCTCCAGCACGATGTCCGCGCCGATCTCGTTCCACCTCAGGTTGGCGGGATCGCGCTCCTGGGTCAGGCGGATCTTCTTGCCGTTGACGATCAGGGTGCTGCCCTCGACCGCGACGGTGCCGTCGAAGCGGCCGTGCACGCTGTCGTACTGCAGCATGTAGGCCAGGTAGTCGGGCTCCAGCAGGTCGTTGATGCCGACGATCTCGACGTCGGGGAAGTTCTGCACGGCCGAGCGCAGCACGTTGCGTCCGATGCGGCCGAAGCCGTTGATGCCGATCTTGATGGTCATGGGGAATGCTCCTGGGGATGATGGAAACCGGGGAGGAATCCGCCGGCGGCCGCTGGCGCCGGCATCGCCGGCGCAGTCACCGCGGCGGCAGGGGAAGCGTTACGCGCCGAGCACCTTGCGCACGACGGCGGCGACGTTCTCGGGCGTGAACCCGAAATGCTGGAACAGCACCGGCGCCGGGGCGGATTCGCCGTAGGTGTCGATGCCGACGACCGCGGCGCAGCCGTACTTCCACCAGCCGTCGGTCACGCCCATCTCGACCGCGACGCGCGGGATGCCGTCGGGCAGCACGCTGCGCTTGTAGTCGGTGTCCTGGCGGTCGAAGGCGGTGGTGCTGGGCACCGAGACGACGCGCACCGCGATCTGCGCGGCGGCCAGCATCTGCTGCGCCTTGAGCGCCAGCTGCACCTCGGAGCCGGTGGCGAGGATCACCGCCTGCGGCAGGCGATTCACACCGGCGTCGGACGGCTCGGCCAGGACGTAGGCGCCGCGGGCGATGTCGGCGAACTCGGTCTTGGGCAGGTAGGGCAGGTTCTGGCGCGAGAGCAGCAGCGCGGTCGGGCGGGTGCGGTTCTGCAGCGCGACGGCCCAGGCGACGGCGGTCTCGGCGGTGTCGGCCGGGCGCCAGACGTCGAGGTTCGGGATCAGGCGCAGGCTGGCCGCGTGCTCGACCGACTGGTGCGTCGGGCCGTCCTCGCCCAGGCCGATGGAGTCGTGGGTGAAGACGTGGATGACGCGCTTCTTCATCAGCGCGGCCATGCGGATGGCGTTGCGGCTGTAGTCGCTGAAGGTCAGGAAGGTGCCGCCGTAGGGGATGAAACCGCCGTGCAGCGCCACGCCGTTCATGACCGCGGCCATGCCGAACTCGCGCACGCCGTAGTTGATGTGCCGGCCGATCCGGCCGTGCGGCGCGGCGCCGTCGGCGCTGCTCGCGGGCCGGGATTCGTCCTCGGCGGCCTGGGCGGCGGCGGCGGGCGCCTCCAGCACCACGTCGCCGGCCGCGTCGAAGCGCAGCGCGGGGGTGGACTTCGTGTTGGTGAGGTTGGAGCCGGTCAGGTCGGCCGAGCCGCCGAGCAGCTCGGGCAGCGCGGCGGTGAAGGCCTCCAGCGCGATCTGGCTGGCCTTGCGGGTCGCCACGGTGGCGGCGGCGGTGGCGGCGGCGCCGACCGCGTCGGTCGCGACCTGGCTGAAGGACGCGGGCAGGTCGCCGCGCATCCGGCGCTCCAGTTCGGCGGCCAGCGCGGGGAAGGCCTTGCGGTAGGCGGCGAAGCGCTTGTCCCAGGCCTTCTCGGCCTTCTTGCCGGCCTCGACCGCGTTCCAGCGGGCGGCGACCTCGCGCGGGATCTCGAAGGGCGCGTGGCTCCAGCCGAGGGATTCGCGGGTCAGCGCGATCTCGTCGGCGCCCAGCGGCTCGCCGTGGGCCTTGGCGGTGTTGGCGCGGTTGGGCGAGCCCTTGCCGATGTGGGTCTTGCAGACGATGAGCGTGGGCTTGCCGCTGGCGCCGGCCTTGGCCTCGGCGATGGCGCGCGAGACGGCCTGGGCGTCGTGGCCGTCGATGGGGGCGTCGGGGCCGCCGAGCACGTTCCAGCCGCTGGCCGCGAAGCGCTGCGCGGTGTCGTCGATGAACCAGGGCGCGACCTGGCCGTCGATGGAGATGCCGTTGTCGTCGTAGAGCGCGACCAGCTTGGAGAGCTTCCAGGCGCCGGCCAGGCCGATGGCCTCCTGGCTGATGCCCTCCATCAGGCAGCCGTCGCCCAGGAAGACGTAGGTGTGGTGGTCGACGACGGCATGGCCGGGCCGGTTGAATTCGCGCGCCAGCAGCTTCTCGGCCAGCGCGAAGCCGACCGCGTTGGTGATGCCCTGGCCGAGCGGGCCGGTGGTGGTCTCGACGCCCGGGGTGTAGCCGACTTCCGGGTGGCCCGGGGTGCGGCTGTGCAGCTGGCGGAAGTTCTTCAGTTCGCCGATCGGCAGGTCGTAGCCGGTCAGGTGCAGCAGCGCGTAGAGCAGCATCGACGCATGGCCGTTGGACAGCACGAAGCGGTCGCGGTCGAGCCACTGCGGGTTGGACGGCGAATGCTTGAGGTGGTGCGCCCACAGGGCCACGCCCATGTCGGCCATGCCCATCGGGGCGCCGGGGTGGCCGGAATTGGCTTGCTGGACGGCGTCCATCGCGAGGGCGCGGATGGCGTTGGACAGCGCGGCGTCCTGCGGGGTTGCCAGCGGCGGGGTGGTGGCCATGGGGAGCTGCTCCGGGAAAGGCGGTGGGAGGGTGTCTGCGGGAAACCGCGCATTTTACCGAGGGGCGCCCGGAGCGTGCCCGGAGCGCCCTGCCCGGTGCGCCGGGATAATCGGCCGCCATGCCCCGCCCCGACGACGCCCCGACCTCCCCGACCTCCCCGCCCCCCGCCCCTGCCGCGCCCGCCCCGGACGCCGCGCCCCTGCCCGCCCTGGTGCTCGCCGCCGGGCGCGGCGAACGCATGCGGCCGCTGACCGACGGCCTGCCCAAGCCGCTGCTGCCGGTGCGCGGCAAGCCGCTCATCGTCTGGCACCTGGAGGCGCTGGCGCGCGACGGCGTGCGGCGCGTGGTGGTCAACACCGCCTGGCAGGAGGACCGCATCCCCGAGGCGCTGGGCGACGGCCGCCGCTGGGGGCTGGAGATCCGCTACTCGATGGAAGGCCGCGACCACGGCGGCGCGCTGGAGACGGCCGGCGGCGTCGCCACGGCGCTGCCGCTGCTCGGGTCCGCCTGCTTCTGGCTGGTGTCGGGCGACATCCACGCCCCGGGCTTCCGCTTCGACGCCGCGCGCGCCCGCGACTTCGCCGCCGGCGACGACCTGGCCCACCTGTGGCTCGCGCCCAACCCGCCCTACCACCCGCAGGGCGACTTCGGCATCGGCGCGGACGGCCGCGGCCTGGCCGACGGCCCCGGGCCCGACGGCCGGCGCTGGACCTACGCCAACCTCGCGCTGGTGCGCGACCGGCTGTGCGGCGGCATCGCCCCCGGCACCCGGGCGCCGCTCGGGCCGCTGCTGTTCGAGGGCATGCGCGCCGGACGCATCGGCGTCGAGGCCTACGATGGGCCCTGGCACAACGTCGGCACGCCCGCGCAGCTGGAAGCCCTGAACGCCCCCGCCCCGACCGCCACCGCTTCCGCCCCCGAGGACACCGCATGACCCCCTTCGCCCTCCCCGACCTGCCCGCCCCCGCCGGCCTCTACGCCGAGCGCCGCGCCCGCGTGGCCGCCGCGCTCGGGCCCGACGGCATCGCCCTGGTGCCGACCGCGCCCGAGCGCCCGCGCAACCGCGACAGCGACCATCCCTACCGCCACGACAGCTACTTCTTCTACCTGACCGGCTTCTCGGAGCCGAACGCGTGGCTGGCGATCGCGGGCGACGGCGGCACCACCCTCTTCTGCCAGCCCAAGGACGCGGAGCGCGAGATCTGGGACGGCTACCGCCTCGGCCCCGACGCCGCGCCCGCGGCCCTCGGCGTGGACGCGGCGCACTCGGTGGCCGAGCTCGACGCGAAGCTGCCGCGCCTGCTGGAAAACCGCGACGCGGTCTGGTTCCCCTTCGCCACCCACGCGGGGCTGGAGGCCCGCGTCGCCGGCTGGCTCGGCGCGGTGCGCGCCCGGACGCGCGCCGGCGCGCTCTGCCCCGAGGCGCAGCACGACCTCTGCGGCGTGCTCGACGAGATGCGGCTCTTCAAGGACGGGCACGAACTCGGCCTGATGCGCCGCGCCGCGCAGATCAGCGCCCAGGCCCATGTCCGGGCGATGCAGGCCAGCGCCCGCTGGCTGCGCGACGGCCGGCCGGTGCGCGAATACCACCTGGACGCCGAGCTGCTGCACGAGTTCCGGCTGCACGGCGCCGAAGGCCCGGCCTACACCTCGATCGTCGCCGCCGGCGCCAACGCCTGCGTACTGCACTATCGCGCCGGCGCCACGCCGGTGCTGCCGGACGAGCTGGTGCTGATCGACGCCGGCTGCGAGTACGCGGGCTACGCCGGCGACATCACCCGCACCTTCCCGGCCGGCGGCCGCTTCGCCGGCCCGCAGCGCGACCTGTACCAACTGGTGCTGGCCAGCCAGGAGGCCGCCATCGCCGCGACCCGCGCCGGGCAGCGCTTCAACGACCCGCACGACGCCACCGTGCGGGTGCTGACCCAGGGCCTGCTGGACCTGGGCATCCTCGACGCCGCCACGGCCGGCGGTCTGGACGACGCGATCGCGCAGCGCGCCTACGCCCCGTTCTACATGCACCGCACCGGCCACTGGCTGGGCCTGGACGTGCACGACTGCGGCAGCTACGTGGAGCCGTCCGAGGCCCGCCAGGCCGTCGCCCGCACCGACCCGGCGACCGGCCAGCCGGTGGTCAGCCGCCCGAGCCGCATCCTGCGGCCCGGCATGGTGCTGACCGTCGAGCCCGGCCTCTACGTGCGGCCCGGCCCCGCCGTGCCCGAGGCCTTCTGGAACCTCGGCATCCGCATCGAGGACGACGCCGTCGTCACCGAGGGCGACGCCGAGCTGACGACCCGCGGCGTGCCGGTGCGCATCGAGGAGATCGAGGCGCTGATGGCGGAGTGAGGGGGGCGCGCCGCCGTCCGAGCACATGCGATTTCCTTCGTTGGCCGGACCGGGCGGCTTTCCTAGAGTGGGGGCTTTCGTCCCTCGGCCCCGGGCCGCCCGCACCATGACTGAATCGTTCCGCAGAACCTTCCTGCAGCAGGCCGCCGCCGGCGCGGCGGCGCTGTCGTTCGGCCCGCTGTCCGTGTCCCGCGCGCGCGCGGCCGATGCGCCGGCCGCGATCCGCATCGGCGTCGCCACCGGCGGCGCGGGCCAGCCGGTGCGTTTCGGCGGGGCGTCGATCGGCTCGGCGCATGCGCTGGGCAGCCTCGAGGAGGCGTTCCGGGCCGAGGGCACCCGGATCGAATGGGTGTTCTTCAAGGGCGCCGGCCCGGCGGTCAACGAGGCCCTGGTCAACCGCCAGCTCGACCTGGCCTGGCAGGGCGACCTGCCCTCCATCATCCACCGCGCCAACGGCGTGAAGACGCGGATCGTGATGGGCAGCGGGGTACGCACCGGCCTGTACCTGGCGGTGCCGCCGGGCTCGGCCGTCCGGCGCCTCGAAGACCTGCGCGGCAAGCGGGTGGCGCTCTTCAAAGGCACCAACCTGCACCTGGCCGCGCTGCGGGCGCTGGCGGCGCACGGGCTCAGGGAGAGCGACCTGCGCGTCGTCAATCTCGACCTGCCGGGCGCGCAGGCGGCCCTGTCCACCCGCGACATCGATGCGGCCTTCGGCTACGTCGAGCTGTTCGTGCTGCGCGACAAGGGGCTGGCGGAGGTGGTGTGGTCGGCGCGGGAGGACTCCTACCGCTTCACCCGACAGACGGTGCTGCTGGCGACCGAGGACTTCGCCGCGCGCCATCCGCAGGCGGTGACGCGGGTGGTGCGGGCGACGGTGGAGGTGGCGCGCCGCTTCGCCGACGAATCGCAGCGCGGCGAGCTGTTCGCCCAATGGGGGCGGGCCGAGGTCCCGGCCAGGTTCTGGAGCGAGGACTTCACCGGCGAGCCGCTGCGCGTGCGCCTGTCGCCGCTGCTCGACCCCTTCCTGGTCGCCCGCTACCGGGACTGCGCCGAGCAGGCGCGGGCGCTGAAGCTGGTGCGCGGCGCGGCCGAGATCGACGGCTGGTTCGACCGGCGCTTCCTCGACGCGGCGCTCGACGACCTGGGCCAGGCGCATTTCTGGCCGGTCTACGAGGCCGATGGCCGGACCAGCGGGCGCGGGGCGGCCTGAGGAAGCCCGCCCGCGCGCCGGTTTCGGCGCTCAGCCCGCCGGCGAGCCGCCGGTGCTGCCGAACACGTCGCCGCTGGTGAAGCCGGACTCGTCCGAGGCCAGCAGCACGTAGAGCGGCGCGATCTCCACCGGCTGGCCGGGCCGGCCGAGCGGGGTGTCGGCGCCGAACTGCGGCAGCTTGGCCGGGTCCTGGCCGCCGCTGGGCTGCAGCGGGGTCCAGTACGGGCCGGGCGCGACCGCGTTGACGCGGATGCCCTGGGGGCCGAGCTGCTTGGCCACCGACTGGGTGAAGTTGATGATCGCCGCCTTGGTGGCCGCGTAGTCCACCAGGCCCTCGGGCGGGTCGTAGGCGGTGACCGAGGCGGTGTTGATGATGGTCGCGCCCGGCGGCAGGTGGCGCAGCGCGGCCTGGGTGATCCAGAACATCGCGTAGACGTTGGTCTTGAAGGTGGCGTCGAGCTGCTCGGTGGTGATGTCCTGCAGCGAGGCCTGCGCCTGCTGGTAGCCGGCGTTGTTGACCAGGATGTCGAGGCCGCCCAAGCCGCGCACGGCCTCCTCGACCATGCGGCGGCAGAAGGCCTCGTCGCGGATGTCGCCGGGCAGCGCGACCGCCTTGCGGCCGGCGGCGCGGATCAGCTGGACCACCTCGCGGGCGTCCTCTTCCTCGGCCGGCAGGTAGCCGATGGCCACGTCCGCGCCTTCGCGGGCGTAGGCGATGGCGGCGGCGCGGCCGATGCCCGAGTCGCCGCCGGTGATCAGCGCGCGGCGGCCGGCGAGGCGGCCCGAGCCGACGTAGCTGCGCTCGCCGTGGTCGGGGCGCGGATTCATGCGGGACGCGAGGCCGGGCCGGGGCTGCTGCTGCGTGGCGAACGGCGGGCGCGGGTAGGAGTTGCGCGGGTCCCGCACGCCGCCGGGCCGGGGCTGCACGCCGGGCGGCAGCGCCGGGGAGGCCTGCTGCGCGCCGGCCGGGCCGGCGGCCAGCGCGACCGGTGCGGCCGCCAGGCCGGCGCCCATGCGGTGCAGCATGCTGCGGCGGGAGGGCGGTGGAGTGCGCGAATCGTCGGAACCCATGGCGAAGCCTTTCTGCGTGCAAAACGGAAAGACGGCAGTAGGCGGCCGCGGCGCGCGGCACGGCGTCGGACGGTGCGCGCGGGCGGCGTAGGAACGTCCCTGATGTTTCCCGGTGGAAAACCGGCGCCGGCCGAACAGAATCCCGGGCAGGATGCTCCTGAAACGATAGCAGGAAGGGCCGTGCGCCCCGGCCGGCGCCGGCCCCGCCCGGCGCCGGATCAGGCCGCCGCCGCCACGCCGGCCAGCGCCGCCGGCTGGGCGGTCAGCGCGGTGCTGCGCCGGCCGTCCACGCCGACCGGCACCTCGCCGGTGACGGTGACGCGGCGCACCACCCGGTGCTGGTCGCCGTAGTCGTTGATCGCGTAGTGCTGGGTGGCGCGGTTGTCCCAGATGGCGACGTCGCCCTGCGCCCAGCGCCAGCGCACGGTGTTCTCCAGGCGCAGGACGTGGGCGTTCAGGATCTCGACGAGGCGCTGCGAGTCGTGCGAGGAATAGCCCGCCAGCTTCTTCACGAAATGCCCCAGCAGCAGCGCGCGCTCGCCGGTTTCCGGATGGACGTGCACCACCGGATGCTCGGCCTGGAACACGGTGGAGGTGAAGACCTCGCGGTAGCGCTTGCGGCCCTCCTCCTCGCCGCCGTCGGCGCGCTGGGCGGCGTAGTCGTAGTCGTTGCCGTGGACCGCGCGCAGGGTCTCGGCCAGCGCCTGGAGCGGCGCGGGCAGGCTGTCGTAGGCGGCGGCGGTGTTGGCCCAGACGGTGTCGCCGCCCACCGGCGGGATCACCACCGCGCGCAGCACCGCGACCTTCGGCGGCGCGACCTCGAAGGTCACGTCGGTGTGCCAGGAGTTGGCCCGGCCGCCGTGGCGCGAATCGAGCTCCAGCAGCGTGCGGCCGTCGGGCGAGGGCACCGTCGGATGCGGCTCGATCGCGCCGAACAGCCGCCCGAAGGCCTCGTGCCCGGCATCGTCGAGGTGCTGCTGCCCGCGCAGGAAGACGACTTTGTGCCGCAGCAGCGCCGCATGGATCGCGGCGAAGGTCTCGGGCGCGAGCCGGCCCGACAGGCGCACGCCGCGGATCTCGGCGCCGATGCGGCCGGCCAGCGGGCGGATGTCGAGGCCGCCGCCGGCGTCGGCGGCCGTGGCGGGGGTGGCGGGAACGGAAGAGGACAAGACGGCGCTCATGGAAACCTCCTGGGACGGATGGGCGGACGCGGGGTGGGAAACGCGGGAAACACGGGAAACACGGGGAACGCGGGGAAGGACGGACGGAAGGAAGCGGTCGCGGTCAGACGGCGAAGCGCCACTGCGCGAACGACCGCGCGAAATCCGGTTCGGCCGCCGGCGGACGGAGCGGCGGCGCGGCCCGGTCGCCCGCGGTGCCGCCGAACGCGCGCAGCACCTCGTCCTCGACCCGCGCGAAGCCCGGCCCCGCGCGGTCGCGCGGGTGCGCCAGGCCCACCGGCACGATGCGGCGGATGCGGCCCGGGCGCGGCTCCATCACCACCACCCGGTCGCCGAGGTAGACCGCCTCCTCCACGTCGTGGGTGACCAGGATCATGGTGATGCCCTCGGCCCGCCAGATGCGGTGCAGCTCCTGCTGCAGGTGGGCGCGGGTCATCGCGTCGAGCGCGCCGAAGGGCTCGTCGAGCAGCAGGATCTCCGGCCGGTTGACCAGCGCCCGGGCGATCGCCACCCGCTGCGACATGCCGCCCGAGAGCTGGTACGGATGCGCCTTCTCGAATCCCTGGAGCCCCACCAGTTCGATGTGCCGCTGCACCGAGGCGCGCTTCTCGGCCGCGGGCAGCTTCGCGTTGAGCAGGCCGAGCGCGACGTTCTGCTCCACCGTGAGCCAGGGGAAGAGCCGGTGCTCCTGGAACACGATGCCGCGCGCGAGGCTGGTGCCGACGATGCGCTTGCCGTCGAGCAGGATCTCGCCCTGGTAGTCGTCGTCCAGGCCGATCACCAGCCGCAGCAGCGTGGACTTGCCGCAGCCGCTCGCGCCGACGATGCTGACGAATTCGCCGGGCGCGATGGACAGGGTGATGTCCGAGAGCACCGCGAGCGGCTTGCCGTCGACGGGATAGGTCTTGCGGACGTTGCGGAGCGCGAGCGTGCCGGCGTGGGCCATGGGGGAATCTCCGGGGGAAAGGGAAAACGGGGGCAGGAAAGAAGGAAGGAAGGTCCGGTCAGCCGAACTGCGCGACGCTGCGGCCGCGCCAGGCCAGCAGGCGCTTTTCGGCCAGGCCGGCGAGCCCGTTGAGCGAGAAGCCGACCAGCCCGACGACGATCACGCCGAACAGCACCAGGTCCATCCAGAAGTGCTCGCGGCCGTCGATCATGGTGTTGCCGATGCCCTGGCCCG
>JAKOND010000321.1 GCA_022702125.1 Burkholderiaceae bacterium | reverse complement strand
GCATAATTTTCTTCTCGCCGCGGACGGGCGATTTCAAGCAACTGCCGTCAGCCATGCCGGCGCAGGACGAGCCAGCGGCCAAACGCGCGGTGCGCCGGTGGCCGATGATCCACCAAGCGCGCAGCATTCATACCGCCCGGTCCTATGCGCAGGAGGCTCGGTGCTGGCGGCTCTTCCTCGCTACGCACCGACCTGCTGTTCCAGGCCATCGAGGTCGACACGCTCGTCTACCGGACAGTGCTGACGGGGGAGTCCAGCGGCTTCAGGCCTTACCCGGTCGATCCCCGGCTGCTGGCCCTCTCCCGGTTCAGGGCTCAGCCGCTCACGCGCCCGCTGAAGCCGGCGACGGTCGACCAGGTGGTGGCCATCCTGCATGCGCTCTACGAATTCCCGCAGCAGTCCGACGAAAATGGCCTGCAGATGCGCATGAACCCGCTATGGCGGATGAAGCGGGCCATCCGGGCGCCGATCGTCGCCACCAAGCGGGTGCTCGGTGCCGCGGCGCTAGAGGCCACGCTGGAGACCGCCGATGCCGAGGTCGTCATCGAGCCGGCCGTGGTCGATGCCGAGTCCGTCGCTGCGGCCCAAGACGCTGCTCCCAGGTTGATCGAGGTCGAAGGCAATGTCGCAGAGTGTTGGGTTGGTTCCGCAAGTTTTTTATTTTAAGATTTAATTTGTACGTAACTTACTTAAAAGCGGATATCGTAGTTTCTCTGAAGACGTCCGAATGGCAGTTACTACAGCTCTCGTCAGCTACAGGTGAGAAATGCGGCAGTCCAGGTCAGCATCTGGTTGACATCCCGCCAATGCATTTACCTCAGGCGCTGGGCGTCGTCCGCAGCACGATCCGATGGTGACATCCGTGAGATCGAGAAGCCACAGGCGCTGGCAGCCATTGCACATGGCCATGCTGCATAACTTGCCCGAGTACAACCCCGGTGCGAATGCGTGTTGCGCAGCAGGTGACCGGTCAAGCCTCGCCCGCTCGGCCAGCGGCTGTGCGCAGGCCGAGCGCGATGCCGAGGCCCGAACGATGCGGGGGTTCTGGCGCTATGGTCCGTCGTCCGCAGAGGCAGCGCATGCCGGCGCCAGCCTTGGTATCGTCGCTGCATCGTCCGAACCTTCCAACCCCCTCCTGTCCTCCCTGGCGACCATGCGCTTTGTCTTCTCCGTTGCTGGCATCCTGGGCACCGGCCTGCTCTTGTGTGCTTCGGCACCCACCCACGCCGCGACCGCCTGCCCGCAGCACTTCGCCGCAGGCGTTGCCCCTGCCGTCACGAACCCGAAGCTCCAGGCCCGCACCCGCGAGGTCTGCTTCACCGCCTATGCGGTCCTGCACTCCGGCCTGAGCCGCACGCCGCTCTATGCGGCCGAGCACCTGACGCGGGCGAACCTGGAGGAGGCGAAGACGCTCTCGCGCAAGGACTCGTTCCATCCGGAGCCCGCCCTGCCCGCCTCCGAGCGCTCGGAGCTCTCCGACTATGCGCGGTCGGGCTACGACCGGGGCCACATGGCGCCCAACGGCGACATGCCCACCCGTGCGGCGCAGGCCGAGAGCTTCAGCCTGGCCAATATGGTGCCGCAGGTCCACGCCAACAACGCCGGCGTCTGGGCGGGCATCGAGGCCGCGGCACGCCAGCTCGCGACCGACGAGGGCGAGCTGTATGTGGTGAGCGGCCCGGCCTTCCTCGGCAGCGACCTCCGGCAGATCGGCAACGTGCTGGTGCCGACCCACGTCTGGAAGGTCGTCTACAGCCCGCGGCAGCAGCGCGCGGGCGCCTATGTCGTCACCAACGACGAGACGCGGGAGTATTCGGCGATGAGCGTGTCGGACCTGGCGCGGCTGGTCGGGGTGGACGCGCTGCCGGGCGTGTCGCAGGCGATCCGGGACGCCGGCATGGCCCTGCCGCGCCCGGTGCAGCAGAACGGCGGCAGCCGCCGGAAGCCGCGCGAGGACGCGCGGCCGGCTCGCTCCGACCGCGATGCGGTCGTGGTGCCCGCGGGCGACGAGGGCGGCTACTCGCTCAAGGACTTCTCGCGTTCGGTCATCGACGCGATCAAGCGCGCGGGCACGCACTGATGGGTGACGATGCGCAGCGAGGCGCACCCGTGCCCGGCCGCTTGCCCTCCCCTCCCCTTCCCTCCCCCTCTTTCTCTCTCCCCTTCGGCAGGAACCTCCATGGCAGACAACGCCTTCGCCCCTTTCGCCAATGAATCCGACGTTGTGCGCATCGGCGAGCTGGAGATCGAGAACCGGGTGGACCGGGTCGCGCTTCAGGGCGGCCTGGCGCTGACCCGGGATCGGGCGGGCCTCGCGCAGGCCCGGGAGCTGCAGGGCCTTCTCGCGAAAGTCGTCCGGGCGCTGGAGTCGGACCGGGATCTTCCGGAGCGGGTGCAGGTCGTCGAAGCGAAGACAGTGAAGAATCCGTTCGCCTGAGTCGGCTTGTGGTCATGGCGGGAGGACAGATGACTCCGTATACGTTCGATAGCTTGACTCCGTTCCTCGCCAGGTGCGTGCAAGCTATCGCTACCGGCCGAGGCTGTGTGAAAGCGCTTAAGCCCCATGTTTCTGGGGGGCCTTGCCCTTGGCGACCTTTCGATCGCGCGCTGCAGCTCGATCTGAGAGGTCGGGTTTTTTCGATATGCTCAAGTTCAGACACGGCAGTGTGTTTTCGCGCAGCCTCGGCCGACTGTGGCCGCTGCATGATGGAGAGCGAAGGGCCAAAGCAGCCTCTCAGCTTGCTCCCGGGATGCTTTCCTGCACTTCGTGCCCCGCTCCGAAACCAAGCTAGGGGAAGGGGGCTGCTGCACGCCCTCCGATTCCGTTCCATCAACCATCGGTCACCCTCGTTTTGACATCCACTCTCGACCTCACGATCTGCGACCGAGAACCCATCCGCGTGCCGGGTGCCATCCAGTCCCACGGTCGCATGCTCGTCCTCGACGGCCGTACCTCGGCGTTGCAGGCCTGGAGCGCGAATTGGCAGGACGGAGCCGCAGATGCGCTCGGCCGGCTCGATGCCCAAGTCCTCACAGCGACGCCGGACGACGGATCTTCCGTGCAGATCGGCTTCCTGCCGCTTGCCGGCGGCACCTATTCGTGCTGGGCACACCGTATCGCCGGCCGTCTGATCGTCGAATGCGAGCCTGAACCTTCCGAGCGATCTCCGGAAGCCCCGATCTATGGCGTTGTGCGTGACCTGCTGCCTCGGCTGCAGGCGGCTCCGACCGTGGAAGCAATCGCCGAACTCGCGGCCCAGGAACTGCAGCGGCTGACGGGATTCGGCCGCTGCCTCGTCTACCAGTTCGACGAAGACGGACATGGCGAAGTGCTGGGCGAAGCGCTGCAGCCCGGCTACGAAGGCTACAAGGGCCTGCGCTTCCCTGCCTCGGACATCCCCCAGCAAGCGCGCGAACTGTACCTCTCGAACCGGTTCCGACTGATTCCCGACGCGGGCTACGAGCCGGTGCCTCTGATCGCAGCGGCCGATGGGCCCGATCCGCGCGATATCGACCTCTCGCAAGCATTCCTGCGCAGCGTCTCGCCCGTGCATCTGGAATACATGCGAAACATGGGCACCCCGGCCTCGATGTCCATTTCCATCGTGGTCGACGGCAGGCTCTGGGGTCTCGCCTCCTGCCATCACCACTCGCCGCGCAACTTGAGCCCGGACATGCGGGTGGCGTGCACCCACTTCGGCCAGCTGCTCTCCATGCAGATCGATGCCAAGCGGACCACCGCGCTCGTGGCCGAGCGGCTGGAACTGCGCAAGCAGACCCTGCAGATCGTTGCGTCGGTCGCGGACAACGACGCCAGCCTGCGCAGCATCCTGGACGATCCCGCGATGCTCCTGCGGATGGCGTGCGCGACCGGCGCTGCGGTGGTCCTCGATGACCAATCCTGGACAGTCGGCGATGTGCCGCCGACCGATGTGTTGCTGGAACTGGCAGGGTGGATCGCAGGTATGGGCCGGGAGGTCTATGAATCCTCACAGCTCGCCGATCAACATTCGGCGTCGACCGCCTGGACGAACACCGCGGCGGGTGTGCTCGCCATCTCCATCTCGCAGGTGCATCGTCATGTGATCCTGTGGTTTCGCCCGGAAATTGTGCAGACCGTCACTTGGGCCGGTGATCCGCGTAAGACCATGCAACCCGATGCGTCAGGGCGCATCCATCCACGACACAGCTTCGACAGCTGGGTGGAGCAGATCGGCGGGCGCAGCGCGCCATGGTCCGATGCCGAGGTGAGCGCAGTAGGCGAACTGCGTCAGGCCCTCATTGGCATCGTTCTGCGCCGCGCGGAAGAGCTTGCTGCCATCGCCAACGAACTCGGCCGGGTGAACAAGGAACTCGAGGCGTTCTCGTACAGCGTCTCCCACGACCTCCGCGCTCCGATGCGCCACATCGCGGGATACGTGGACTTGGTGATGGATACCGAGGGACAGGCCTTGAGCGTGCGGGCGCATCGCTACCTGGGCCACGTGAAAGACGCCGCGGCCTTCGCCGGCCAGCTGGTCGATGCCCTGCTGGACTTCTCGCGCATGGGCCGCACCGCGCTCAAGATCAAGGTCGTGGACCTCAACCTCCTGGTCGATGGACTGGTGCGGGAGTTTTCCTCCAGCGAGCGCGAACGCAAGATCGAATGGCACATCGAGCCCGGTCTGCCCAAGGTGACCGCCGACGCGCTGCTGCTGCAAGTGGCAGTGCGCAACCTGATCGGAAACGCGCTCAAATACAGCCGCAAGCGTGGGATTTCCGTCGTCCATGTCCGCCCCATGCTGGACAATTCCGGCCAGGGAATCGAGGTGGAGGACAACGGCGTCGGCTTCCAGATGCAGTACGTCTCGAAGCTCTTCAACGTCTTCCAGCGGCTCCATCAATCGGATGAGTTCGAAGGCACCGGCATCGGTCTCGCGAATGTCAAACGGATTGTCGAGCGGCACGGCGGCCGCGTGTGGGCCAAGGGTGTGCCTGGACAGGGCGCGACCTTCGGATTCATGCTGCCGAGCATATTGCCCACGACCTTGATTCAGGCTCAATCAGAAATTCCATTCGATCATGCTTAAACCCATCCTTCTCGTCGAAGACGATCTTCGCGACCAGGAACTCACCATGCTGGCCCTGGAACGCAGCCAGCTCGCCAACGACGTGGTCCTGGTGCGCGACGGCGCAGAGGCGCTCGACTACCTGCGGCGCGAAGGCGAACATGCCGACCGGGCCGAGGGCAATCCGGCTCTCGTCCTGCTGGACTTGAAGCTCCCCAAGGTAAACGGCCTGGAAGTGCTGGAGGCTGTCCGCAGCAACCCATCGCTGCGCAGCGTCCCGGTGGTGATGCTCACTTCCTCCCAGGAAGAGAGCGACCTGGTGCGCAGCTACGAGCTGGGCGTCAACGCCTATGTGGTGAAGCCGGTCGATTTCAAGCAGTTCGTCTCCGCCGTCTCGGACCTGGGCATGTTCTGGGCGGTGCTCAACGAGCCGCCACCCGGGTCTTTGCGCATCGACCGCCGCCATGGCTGAGAACGGACCCACTTGGCAATCGTCGCCCTATCCGCTGCGGGCCCTGCTGCTGGAGGACTCGCCGTTCGATGCCGAGCTGCTGCAGGAGCAGCTCATGCGGTTCTATCCGCAGGCGATCCTGGAACTGGTCCGCGACAG
>JAKOND010000314.1 GCA_022702125.1 Burkholderiaceae bacterium | reverse complement strand
CTGGGCGCCGTCGAAATGGATGCTGCGTGCCGTGTCGTAGGCGCGTTGTTGCGCCAGCCGCACGTTGTCGCCCAGGGCCGTGACGCACAGGACCCGACCGCCGCTGGTGCGCAGGACGCCCTGGTCGTCCAGCGTGGTTCCGGCGTGGAACACCATCGCATCGTCCGAATCGGCCGGCAGCCCGAGGAGCGCATCCCCCTTGCGCGGCGACAGCGGATAACCGTGGGCGGCCATGACCACGCCCAGCGCCACGCGCCGGTCCCACTCCAGCTGGACCTGGTCCAGCCTGCCGTCGGTAGCGGCCAGCAGCACGTCCGACAGGTCGCTCTTGAGGCGCATGAGGATGGGCTGGGTTTCCGGATCGCCCATGCGGCAGTTGAATTCGAGCGTCTTGGGCTTGCCCTGCGCATCGATCATCAGGCCCGCGTACAGAAAGCCGGTATATGGAATGCCGTCCTTTTCCATGCCCCGGATGGTCGGCAGGATGATTTCGCGCATCGCGCGCGCATGCACGTCGGCGGTGACCACCGGTGCGGGCGAATACGCGCCCATGCCGCCGGTGTTGGGACCGGTGTCTCCGTCCTGCAGGCGCTTGTGGTCCTGGCTGGTGGCCAGGGCGGTGACGTTCTTGCCGTCGCACAGCACGATGAAGCTGGCTTCCTCGCCCTGCAGGAACTCCTCGATGACCACCCGCGCGCCGCCGTCGTTGTGGCTGACGCCGAACTTGTTGTCGACCAGCATGAAATCGACCGCTTCATGTGCTTCCGCCGCCGTCATGGCCACGACCACACCCTTGCCCGCAGCCAGGCCGTCGGCCTTGACCACGATGGGCGCGCCCTTGGCATCGATATAGGCATGGGCCTCGGCCGCATCGGTGAACGCCTGGTATTCGGCGGTCGGGATGCCGTGCCGCTGCATGAAGGCCTTGGAGAACGCCTTGGAGCTTTCCAGCTGCGCAGCAGCGCGCGTCGGGCCGAAGATGCGCATGCCGTGGTTGCGGAACTCGTCGACCACGCCGGCGGCCAGCGGCGCTTCGGGTCCGACGACGGTCAGGCCGATCTTCTCTTCCTGCGCCCAGGCCCGCAGCGACTGCACATCGGTGATGTCGATGTTGTGCAGGCGACTGTCCCGCGCGGTGCCGCCGTTGCCCGGTGCGACGAAGACCTTGTGGACCTTGGGCGACCGGGACAGGGTCCAGGCCATGGCGTGTTCGCGGCCACCGCCGCCGATGACGAGAATTTTCATGGACATCGGTCAGATTTCCGCGTTGTGGAAGACTTCCTGGACGTCGTCGAGGTCTTCGAGGACATCCAGGATTTTCTGCATCCGGGCGGCATCGTCGCCGGAGAGTTCGATCGTGTTTTCGGGCCGCATGGTCACTTCGGCCAGGTCGGGCACCAGCCCTGCCTCTTCCAGCGCGGCCTTGACCGCCTCGAAGTCGGACGGGGCCGTCAGCACCTCGATGGCGCCGTCGTCGCCGGTCACCACATCTTCGGCGCCGGCTTCCAGGGCGGTCTCCATGACCTTGTCCTCGTCTGTTCCGGGCGCGAAGACCATCTGTCCGACGTGCTTGAACTGGAAGGCCACCGAGCCTTCGGTGCCCAGGTTGCCGCCATGCTTGGAAAAGGCATGGCGCACTTCCGCCACGGTGCGCACCCGGTTGTCGGTCACCGTATCGACGATGATGGCCGCGCCGCCGATGCCGTAGCCCTCGTAGCGGATCTCCTCGTAGTTCACCCCTTCGAGGTTGCCCGTGGCCTTGTCGATGTTGCGCTTGATGGTGTCGGCGGGCATGTTGGCCGCCTTGGCTTTTTCAACGGCCAGACGCAGCCGGGGATTGGCGGACAGGTCGCCGCCGCCCGCGCGGGCCGCGACCATGATCTCCCGGATGACGCGGGTCCACACCTTGCCGCGCTTTTCGTCCTGGCGACCCTTGCGGTGTTGGATATTGGCCCATTTACTGTGTCCAGCCACGAGAATTCCTTATGGATTGTTGAGTCTGCAAGCCAGGATTTTACTTTTTACCGAAGCGGCTTCCGAAGCGCGGACGGCGATCAGGCAGCAATACTGTCAAAAAAACCATGGAAAAGACGATATGGGTCGTTACAAGGACGCTCCGCATCAGCGGACCGCGCGTTCCAGCACATGGCGGGCCATGGCGGACGCCAGTTCCTTCTCGCCGAGGAACACCGTGCCGGCATGGGCCTGTTCCAGCAGGCGCGCCTCTTCTTCGTTGTGGCTGCGAAGCACGATCTCGATTTCGGGATTGAGCATGCGGGCGGTGTCGATCATCTGGCGGACGTTCAGCGTGTCCGGCGTGGCGATCACCAACAGCCGTGCCCGGGCGATGTGCGCCTGGATCAGCACCGCGGGGTCGGCGGCGTCCCCGGACACCGCCGCCACGCCGTCGGCCCGCAGGCGTTCGACGATTTCCCGGTTCTGCTCCGCCACGACATAGGGGACCTCCTGCTCGGCCAGCGCCGCGGCGATGCGGCGCCCCACCCGCCCGTAGCCGACCAGCACCACCTGCCGAGACAGGTAGCGCGCGTCGGTGGACATCGGCAGCTCGGCGAAAGGGTCGTCGCGCTGTTCCAGCTTGCGTGCGTAAGCCGATTTCGCCAGCAGCCAGGCCCGGATCGGCTCGATCCCGCGGAACACCACCGGATTGAGCGCGATCGATATCAGCGCGCCCGCCAGCACCAGGTTCTGGCCTTCCACGGTCATCAGGCCCAGGGTCATGCCGAGGTTCACCAGGATGAAGGAGAACTCGCCGATCTGCGCCAGGCTGGCCGAGACGGTCAACGCGGTATGCAGCGGGTACCGGAACAGCAGCACCAGCAACGCCGCGGCGATCGACTTGCCGACCAGGATGATCGCGACCACCGCCAGCACCTGGAACGGGTGGACGATCAGGACCCGGGGGTCGAACAGCATGCCGACCGACACGAAGAACAGCACCGCGAAAGCGTCCCGCAGCGGCAGCGACTCTTCGGCCGCGCGGTGGCTGAATTCCGATTCGCGCATCACCATGCCTGCAAAGAACGCGCCCAGGGCGAAAGACACGCCGAACAGCGCTGCCGAGCCGAAGGCGATGCTGACGGCCGCCGCCACCACGCACAGGGTGAACAGCTCCCGCGACCCGGTACGCGCCACCTGCCACAGGATCCACGGAAAAACCCGGCGGCCGACGATCAGCATCAGCGCGACGAACCCGCCCACCTGCACCAGCGTCAATCCGAGCGTCTGCCAGAGCGGCAGGTCGCGGCTGGCGGCCACGCCGGCACCGGAACCCCCGAGATAGCCGGCCAGCGGCGGCAGCAGCACCAGGATCAGCACCATCGCCAGATCCTCCACCACCAGCCAGCCCACCGCGATCTTGCCGGTGAAGGAGTCGAGGATGCCGAGGGACTCCAGCGCCCGCAACAGCACCACCGTGCTCGCCACCGAGAGGGACAGGCCGAAGACCAGCGAGGCGCCCAGGCTCCACCCCCAGAACCCGGACGCGACCCCCATGCCCATCAGGGTCGCGACCACGATCTGCACGATGGCGCCGGGCAATGCGATCTTGCGCACCGACAGCAGGTCGTCGATCGAGAAATGCAGCCCGACCCCGAACATCAGCAGCATGACCCCGATCTCCGCGAGCTGGCTGGCGATCTCCGCATCGGCCACGAACCCCGGCGTGTAGCGTCCGATGATCACCCCGGCCAGCAGGTAGCCCACCAGGGCCGGCAGCCGGAGGCGGGCGGCGATGAAGCCGAACACCAGGGCCAGTCCCAAGCCGATGGCGATGGTGCTGATCAGGGAAACGCTGTGGGGCATCGGAAGAATCCTCGCGGGCGGGAATGGGGAAAGTCGGTGACGCGCAGGATCGATGCCAGGACCGCACGAAGCGGATGGGCGGTCAGGCGTGTCGAAAGGTCAGCGCTGCCACCTCTTATACCTGCAAGCCGGTATCTGTTTAACCTGGCCTGAACAGTTTCACGACGATCGTTCGACGGCATGCCCACGAAAAAGCCCGCCGGCGCCACCTGGACAGGCGACGCGGGCGGGCCGGACAGGTCGGAAGGCTGTCGTATCCGTCAGCGGGAGCCCAGGGCGTCGGTCCGGGCGTTGACCAGCACTTCCGGTTCCTGCGCCTCGACCCAGCTCTCGTTGTCGAGCCCGGCCCGCAGGCGCTGCATGTCGAGGTCGCCGGTCCATTTCGCGACGACCAGCGTGGCCACGCCGTTGCCGATCAGGTTGGTCAAGGCGCGCGCTTCGGACATGAAGCGGTCGATCCCCAGGATCAGCGCCAGCCCGGCGACCGGCACATGCCCGACCGCCGACAGCGTGGCCGCCAGCACGATGAAGCCGCTGCCGGTCACGCCCGCCGCGCCCTTGGAGGTCAGCAGCAGCACCGCCAACAGCGTGATCTCCTGCACCAGCGTCATGTCGGTATTGGTGGCCTGCGCGATGAAGACCGCCGCCATCGTGAGGTAGATGGAGGTGCCGTCGAGGTTGAAGGAGTAGCCCGTCGGGATCACCAGGCCCACCACCGATTTCTTCGCGCCGAGGTTCTCCATCTTCTCCATCATCCGGGGCAGCACCGACTCGGAAGACGAGGTGCCCAGCACGATCAGCAGCTCTTCCTTGATGTACTTGATGAACTTCCAGATCGAGAAGCCGTGCACCCGGGCCACCGTGCCCAGCACGACGAAGATGAACAGCAGGCAGGTCAGGTAGAACGAGCCCATCAGCTTGCCCAGCGAGAACAGCGACGAGATGCCGTACTTGCCGATGGTGAACGACATCGCGCCGAAGGCGCCGATGGGCGCGAACTTCATGATGAAGCCGACGATGTCGAACAGGACATGCGAGGTCTTCTCGATCATGTCGAACACCAGCGTGCCGCGGCCGCCGAAGCGGTGGAGCGCAAAGCCGAACATTACGGCGATCAGCAGCACCTGCAGAATCTCGCCCTTGGCGAAGGCATCGACCAGCGTATTGGGGATGATGTTGAGCAGGAAATCGACCGTGCCCTGCATCTTGCCCGGGCCGGTGTAGGCGGCGATGGACTTGGTGTCGATCGTGGACGGATCGACGTTCATGCCCGCGCCGGGCTTCAGCAGGTTGACCACCACCAGGCCGATGACCAGCGCCACCGTGCTGAAGATCTCGAAGTACAGCAGGGCCAGACCGCCGGTCTTGCCGACCTTCTTCATGTCCTCCATGCCGGCGATGCCGACCACCACCGTGCAGAAGATGATCGGGGCGATGATCATCTTGATCAGCTTGATGAAGCCGTCGCCGAAGGGCTTCATGCTCTCGCCGAGCGCCGGATAGAAGTGGCCCAGCAGCACGCCGATCACCACGGCTGTCAGGACCTGGACATAGAGCGAGCGGTACAGCGGGAGCTTGCGGCGCGGGACTGTCGCGGCAGCCGCCGATGAGGGGGAAGGATGTGCCATGGCCGGTTCTTGGTGTTGTGCTTGCGCGGCATCGGGTGCGTGCGCAGCGGGTTGTGATGATCGAATGGGCGCCGAACTGTACAAGGGTAAACGTGCGATAGGCCTCTTACGGTTCACTATGCGAACAATAGGCAGGGAAAACCCCGATCTTCTGCGGCAGGAGAGCGACCGAGGGGCGGGATGCGAAAAAACCTGCCGAAGCAGGTTTTTTCGGTGTGCCGTCCGGCGCGTGACCGGACCGCTCAGTGCATGTGCAGACCGCCGTTGACCGCGAATTCGGCGCCGGTGGTGTACCCGCCGTCCTCGGACGCCAGCCACGAGATGATGGACGCGATCTCGCCCGGCTCGCCGAGGCGGCGCACCGGGATCGTGCCCACGATCTTGTCGAGCACGTCCTGGCGGATGGCCTTGACCATGTCGGTGCCGATGTAGCCCGGGCTCACGGTGTTGACCGTCACGCCCTTGGTCGCCAGCTCCTGCGCCAGCGCCATGGTGAAACCGTGCATGCCGGCCTTGGCGGCCGAGTAG
>JAKOND010000295.1 GCA_022702125.1 Burkholderiaceae bacterium | reverse complement strand
GACTTCGGGCTCGATCCGCGCGAGTGGCGCATCCTCGGCATGCTGGGCGCCTATGCGCCGATGTCGCTGCAGGGGCTGGCGCGGGAGGTGAATGTCGACAAGAGCCAGGCCAGCCGGTCCGTCTCCGCGCTCATCGAGCGCGGCCTGTTGCAACGTGATTCCGATGCCAGCGACGGCCGGGGCGTGCAGCTCAGCCTGACGCGGCAGGGCATGCAGCTCTACCGCAAGGTGTTCCCGCGGGCAGCCAGGCGCAACGAGGAACTGCTCGCCGTCTTGAATCCGGACGAGCGCGAGGTGCTGGATCGCGTGCTGGACCGGTTGACCCAGCACGCGCATGCGTCCCTGGCCAGAGCCCGCGAGCAGGGAGAACGGAAGGCGGCCCGCAAGAAAGCAGTGTGAATCGTTCTTGCTTCGCGAGGGAGGCCATGGCGGCCTCCGCCGAATCGAGGTACCGGAAAGATACGTTTTTTCGGGACGGGTGTCCGTGAGGGACCACGCTGGCGGTGCCGGGTCTTGGGATTCGGAGGGCTTCCGGCGGGGGGCTCCAATCATCCCGTTCTCCTCCAGTCAGCAATCCACCCATGGACGGGCGGGTGACCGGCAGCCTTCGGTACGGGGCCCGTCGAACTCTGCGGGGTCGCCCGTCCGAACGCTGCCGTCCACGCACAGGACAGAGCCCCATCCCGCACATTTTCTGGCGGCGCTGCCAGTGGGGTACAACCGACAACCTGGCCCCGGTTCACCGGAAAGCAGCTTTCCTGAGCCTACTGGTCGACCATGGAGCCGTCGAAATGCGGTCGCATGGAAATGGGCTTCGACAGCGGGGGGCGGATCCTCTGGGCATCGGGCAGCAGGTTCATGCCCAGGCCCGGACCCGTGGGAATCTCCACGAAGCCGTTGAGGGGCAGGCGGACCTTGTCCACGATGTTGCTGCCCAGATGCTCGGGACGGGATTCAAAGATGCCTGCTTCGAAGCCCGTGGAGTATTCCTGGATCGCGAAATTCGGGATCGCCGCATCCAGTCGCAGGCAGGCGGCCAGCCCGATGGGCGACAACGGGTTGTGCGGCACGACCTGCACGTTGTGCGCTTCGGCCAGTGCGGCGACCTTGCGCGCACCGGTGATTACGTCGCACAAGCACAGGTCCGCCCGCATATTCCACCCCGCCGCGCGCCATCAGGGCCTGGAGTTCGTAGATGGTCGAGAACCGCTTGCCGGTGGCGATCGGGATATGAATCTTCTTGGCCACCCGCACAGCCTGGTCGAGACGTAGATCGGGTGCTTCAAGCGACTCGGCGGACGAGTCAGGGCGCGAGACTTCGATCGACAGGTCACGGAGTTGCAGGTGCGGGCATCGATCGTGAACCGGTTCACCCGGCTGGGCACGCCGCAGACGGTGCGTGTGGCGTAACTCCATCTGGGGTTAGGGGAAGCTCGATCTCAATTAGGTTTATGCAACAGCACCAATGTTTTCGGTGCGAAGAATGCGTTGAGGTTGTTGACGTTGACATCGCCTTGGCCGTGTACCAGGCCCGCTCCCGGGCACTCACGACTCGATCGAGGACTTCTGATGCGCTTCGGGCAGAAAAACAAGCCGGCCTAGGGAATTTACGTATGACCGAATGATTGTATGATGAGAATATGATTCTCTGTGGATGCTTCGGACTGTCCTCGCGGGGCGGTCGGGCTGGTCTTGTCATCGATTCCCGGGGGTCTTCATGGTGTGTCGTTCGTATCTCGCCGGTCACTGCCACTTGGTGCGCCATGGGGTCAAGCCATGAGTGCGGAAGCAGCATTGGCGCGCACCGGTCAGTTCTACATCGACGGCAAATGGGTCCGGCCGTCCAAGGAATGCGGTTTCCCGCTGGTCGATCCGGCGACCGAACAATTCGTCGGGACGTTGTCTCTCGGCGATGAGACCGATGTGGATCGGGCGGTGCGAGCTGCGAGAAGAGCTTTCCCCGCTTTCGCAGGATCCACTGTGGCGCAGAGGCTGGAGCTCCTGCGCAGCATCGTGCGCATCTATCTCCGGCGTTCCGAAGAGTTCGCCGAAGCCATGCGGATCGAGATGGGAGCGCCTATCGCCTTCTCCCGCAAAGGACAGGTGGCGAGAGGCCCGGCCCATCTCGAGAAGATGATCGAGGTGTTGCGGGACTTCGATTTCGAACGCCAGCGCGGCAGCACCCGGGAACGGCTGGAGCCCATCGGCGTCTGCGGGCTCATCACCCCCTGGAACTGGCCGATCAACCAGATCGTGGTGAAGGTCGGTCCGGCGCTGGCGGCGGGTTGCACGATGGTCCTCAAGCCGAGTGAATACTCGGCGCTCAGCGCGCTGCTCTTCGCCGAAGTGATGGATGAAGCCGGAGTGCCGGCGGGCGTGTTCAACCTGGTCAACGGCGACGGACCCGGCGTGGGTGCGGCCATTGCGGCGCATCCGGACGTCGACATGGTGTCTTTCACCGGTTCGACCCAGGCCGGCATCCAGGTGGCCCGAACGGCCGCGATGACCGTCAAGCGGGTCGCGC
>JAKOND010000255.1 GCA_022702125.1 Burkholderiaceae bacterium | reverse complement strand
GCTGACCGCCGACATCTTCGGCGCCCGGCTGGCCGAGCGCGGGCTGGCGCTGGAGCTGCGGCTGGAGGGCGAGGCGGAGGGCGACCCCGCGGTCCGCGCCCTCCCGGATCGCGGCGGCCCGGGCCGGCGGCCGGACACGGCGACGGAGACGGCAGCGGCGACGCGCCCCGGCCCCGCCGGGGGCGGCACCGGCCCGCGCGCGTCCGGCGGGACGGCGCACGGCCTGCCGGACGACGCGCCGCTGCGGGCGCTGGCCGACGCGCGGCGCATGCAGCAGCTCTTCAACAACCTGCTGGAGAACAGCGTGCGCTACACCGATCCCGGCGGCCGTCTGCGCATCGCCGCCTGGCGCGCGCCCGCGGCTTCCGGCGCCAGCGCGGGGCCCGGCGACGGCGGTGCCGCCCCGCGGACGGCCGACATCGTCGTCGAGTTCTGCGATTCCTTCCCCGGCGTGCCGGCGGCGCACCTGCCGCGGCTCTTCGACCGCTTCCACCGCGTCGACACCTCGCGCAGCCGCGAGAGCGGCGGCGCCGGCCTGGGCCTGGCCATCGTGCGCGGCATCGTCGAGGCCCACGGCGGCCGCATCGCCGCGCTGCCGTCGCCGCTGGGCGGGCTGTGCGTCCGGCTGCACCTGCCGGCGGCCGACCCGCAGGAGGCTGCCCCATGAGCGCCGCGCCCGCCGCGGAACCCCCGCCGAACGTCGCGCAGCCGCCCGCGCGCATCCTCATCGTCGAGGACGAGCCCAAGATGGCCCGGCTGGTCATCGACTACCTGCGCGCCGCGGGCCACAGCGCCCAGTGGCTGGCCGACGGCCGCGAGGTGGAGCCGGCGGTCCGCGCCGATCCGCCCGACCTGGTGCTGCTCGACCTGATGCTGCCGGGCCTGGGCGGGCTCGACGTCTGCCGCGCGCTGCGCGCCTTCAGCGAGGTGCCCATCGTGATGCTGACCGCCCGCGCCGACGAGGCCGACCGGCTGGAGGGCCTGGACCTGGGCGCGGACGACTACATCTGCAAGACGCCCTTCAGCCCGCGCGAGATCGTCGCCCGCATCCGCGCCATCCTGCGGCGCAGCCGGCGCCCGGCGGTCCCCGGGGAGCCGGCCGCGCCGACGCCGGCCGGGCAGGCCGCATCCGCCGCGCCCGCGCCGTCCGCGCCCGCGCTGCGCATCGACGACCGCCGGCTGCAGGCCCGCTACGGCGCGGCGTCGCTCGACCTGACGCCGGTCGAGTTCCGGCTGCTGCGCACCCTGGCCGCCTCGCCGGGCCGGGTCTTCACCCGCGACCAGCTGCTCGACGCGCTGCACGGCGACGGCCGCGCGGTCACCGACCGGGCGGTGGACAGCCATGTCAAGAACCTGCGCCGCAAGCTGGCGCAGGCCGGGGCGGGAGAGGAATCGATCCGCTCGGTCTACGGCGTGGGCTACAAGTTCGGCGATTGAGCCCGCCGGGGCCGCCCCGGGGTGCGCTGCCGCGCGCCTGCTCCTCCTCACGCGGAAAAATCGCGCGCGCGCAACAAGAAGTGTCGGAAAGCGTTACACGCAATTATTCGTATCTTAAAATTGCAATATATTTCATTAACTTGCGATTTGGCACAAATTTAGCTTGCACGCAGAGAGGCCGTGGACGGGTAGCTCCGATACGGCCCGACCTGTTTCCCGAAGGCACGATATGCGCAAATTCCTGACCGCCGCCACGCTCTGTCTGTCCGCCATGGCCATGCCCATCGTGGGCGATCTCGCCATCCGCCAGCGCTGCTTCCCGGAACCGGCCGGCGACAGGGCCTCGACGCGGGCCGATGGAGCGCGGGGCGACGCGCCGTCCGCAGCCGGCGTGCCGGCGGTCGTGGCCGATGCCGGCCGGATGCCGCAGGGCATCGCGACGATGGCGGCGGCAACGGCGGCCGGCCGCGGCGCTTCGCCGGCACGCCGCGCGCCGGCCACCGATTCCGGGGAGCGGATCGCCTTCGCCATGGCCGCCGACACCCCCGACGCCACCGGCTCGACACACGACACGCAGGGCTTCGCCTTCGCTTCGTCGCTGTCCGGCGCCGTCGGGCTGCCCCCGGCCCGGGGCGATAGCGGGTCCGATGCCGGCGCGCCGGTCATGCAGGCGCAGATGCTCGCTGCCGGCAACGGCGGCGGCACCGTGGCGAACGGCACGGACGGCGGCACGGACCGCGACGCCGGCGCCGTTGCGCGGAGCGCCGGCGCGGCCGTCCTGACGGTGGCGCTGGGCACGCCGATGCTCGACCGGAACGGGGTGCCGCTCGGCAGCGCGCAGCGCACCCTCGCCACGCCGGACTCCGGTGCCGTCGCCGTCCCGGAAACGATCCTGGACGACACGGTTTCCGTGCCCGACATCACGAAGTTCACCACGGGCAATCCGCCGTTCGACAGCACCCAGGCGCCCCTGGCCCTGTCCGGCGCGGACACCGGCGGCGCCGGCGCCGGCGCCGGCAATGTCCCCGAACCCGGCGCGCTGGCGCTGGTGCTGCTGGGCCTGGGACTGGCGGGCCTGGCCGTCCGGCGCGGCGGCGGCCACCGCGCCGCGGCCTGATCCGTTCGTTCTTTCGTTTGTCCGTCCCGCCGGCCGGCGGGACGGCAGGGGCGCGTCAGCGCATCAGCTCGAAGGCCATCCGCGCCCGCAGCACGTCCCGGCCCCAGCGGCGGTCCTCCGGCAGGCGGCGCATCCACCGCATGCGCCGGACGCTGGTGGCGACCAGGGCGCGCACCGGGGCGGATTGCCCGGCCAGCCAGTCGGCCCAGGCGGCGCGGCCGGCCGCCAGCGCGCCGACGTTGTGCAGGTAGAGCGCGGTGGAGTGCGCATAGCAGAGCGCGTCGCGCGCCTGGCAGACCGGCAGCGGCAGGCGGGCGGCCGGGTCGTCCTCGAAATCGACATAGCCCACCACGCCGTCGGGGCAGCGCACGAAGTTGCGGGCGAAGGCCTGGCTCAGGCACTGGTCGGCCGCATGCACCCGGGCCAGCGCCTCCAGGCCCTGGTGCCACAGGGCCAGCACCGGCGCCGCGCCGCCGGGCATCGCGTCGCGCATCTCCTCGGCCAGCGAGGCCGGCACCGTGCCCGGCGCGCCCAGGTGGCGCATCAGGAAGCCGTCGTCGGCCACCGCCAGCACCGGCGGCACCCGCAGGCCGGCGGCGGCCAGCTGGCGCAGCCGGCGCGCCTCGATCCGGATCGCCTCCGGGCCGCCCGGGTTGGGCACCGGCCGCAGCACCGGCAACTGCAGTGCGCGCGCCGCCACGTCCAGGCCGAAGTAGCGCCAGCGCGCATGGCGCGGGCCGGCCTTCTTGAGCCAGACCTGCTCGCCGGGCAGCCGGTAGGACGCCAGCGGCCGCTCCTGGCGCGGCAACTGCGTGGCGAGGAAGGCGTCGTAGTCGGTCGGGGCCGCCATCAGACGGCGGCGCCGGCGGCGGGCAGGGCGTTCGCCGCGGCCATCGCGGCGACCGGCAGGGACGAGGGCGCCAGCGGCGGCTGGGCCGCGCGGAAGCTGTGCGCGCTGGCCAGCGGCCAGTAGAGGCGGAAGACCTCGTGCTGGTCGTCCAGCGGGCCGAGCAGCGCGCCGGGCTCCACCCGCAGGATCAGGTTGGCCAGCAGCCGCACTTCGGTATCGGTCAGCCGCCGCACGATGTGGTGCGCGGTGATCTCCTGCGGATGCTCCAGGCCGGCGGCCTGCACCAGCTCCTTGAGCGCCTCGAGGGTGTGCTCGTGGAAGCGGTGCACCCGCTCGGCCTTGTCGGGCACCACCAGCGCCCGCTGGCGCGCCGGGTCCTGGGTGGTGACGCCGGTCGGGCAGCGGCCGGTGTGGCAGGTCTGGGCCTGGATGCAGCCCAGCGCCATCATGTAGCCGCGCCCGGCGTTGCACCAGTCGGCGCCCAGCGCCATGAAGCGCACCAGGTCGAAGGCGCTGATCACCTTGCCGGCGCAGCCCAGCCGGATGCGCTCGCGCAGGCCGGTGCCGACGAGGGTGTTGTGCACGAGCAGCAGGCCCTCCTGCACCGGCGCGCCCACGTGGTCGGTGAATTCCACCGGCGCGGCGCCGGTGCCGCCCTCGGCGCCGTCGACCACGATGAAGTCGGGGGTGATGCCGGTCTCCAGCATCGCCTTGACGATGGCGAACCATTCCCACACGTGGCCCAGGCAGAACTTGAAGCCCACCGGCTTGCCGCCCGAGAGCCTCCGCAGCCGGGCGATGAAATGCATCATCTCCACCGGCGTCGAGAAGGCGCTGTGCGAGGAGGGCGAGACGCAGTCCACGCCCTGGGGCACGCCGCGCGCCGCGGCGATCTCGGCCGTGACCTTGGCGCCGGGCAGGATGCCGCCGTGGCCGGGCTTGGCGCCCTGGCTCAGCTTGAGCTCGATCATCTTCACCTGCGGGTCGGTGGCGTTGGCGACGAACTTCTCCTCGCTGAAGCTGCCGTCCGGGTTGCGGCAGCCGAAGTAGCCCGAGGCCACCTGCCAGATCAGGGCGCCGCCGTGGACGCGGTGGTGCGCGGAGATCGAGCCCTCGCCGGTGTCGTGGCAGAAGTCGCCGAGCCGCGCGCCCCGGTTGAGCGCCAGGATGGCGTTGGCCGAGAGCGCGCCGAAGCTCATGCCCGAGATGTTAAACACGCTCGCGCTGTAGGGCTGGGTGGTGTCGGGCCCGTGGCCGATGGTCACCCGGAAGTCGTGCGAATCCAGCACCGTGGGCCGCATCGAGTGGTTGATCCACTCGTAGCCCTGCGCGCCCACGTCGAGCTGGGTGCCGAAGGGCCGGTTGTCGGGCGCGCCCTTGGCGCGCTGGTAGACCAGCGAGCGCTGGGCGCGCGAGAACGGCGTGGCCTCGCCGTCGCTCTCGATGAAGTACTGGCGCAGCTCCGGCCGCACGAATTCGAACAGGAAGCGCAGGTGGCCGATGACCGGGTAGTTGCGCAGGATGGCGTGGCGCGGCTGGCGCACGTCGTGCAGGCCGAGCAGCGCCAGCAGGCCGAGCGCCACGGTCGCCAGCGCCAGCGGCCACGACGGGTAGCCGCCCGAGGCCAGGTCCTGCCCGCAGGCGATGGCGCAGGCCGCGAAGCCGGCGCCGGCCAGGCCCCAGGCGGTATAGCGCACCGGGTAGTTGCCCAGGTGGCGCGCCGACGCGGGGGCGCCGGAGTTCATCGCGGAAGAATCGGCGGCACGGCCTGTCATGGGGGGGAAGTCTCCGGGGTGGGGTGTCTCGGGCGGGGTGCGTCCGGCAGGGCACGGCTACACTCCGCCGACCGGCCGCCGCCCCCGCGGATGTGGCCCCGATCATAGAGAGAAGCTCCGTCCGCGGCCGGCCGCGCCGCCCGGGGCTCCCTGCCTTTCCCCCTTCCTCCACGCCCCACGCCACGCCATGTCCGCCGAAACGCCGTCCGCCCCGTCCCGCCTCCCCCCGTCCTCCGGCGCCGAGCTCGGCCCGGACGATTTCGATGCCATCGACGACATCCTCGACGACCTGCGCCAGCGGGAAGAGGAGATCCCGCAGTGGGAATTCTGCGAGGGCTTCATGGCGGCGCTGATCTGCACCCGCCGCGACATCCCGCCGGCGGAGTACCTGCCGGTCCTGCTGGGCGACACCGACCCGGAGGTCGAGGTCGCGCCGGGCCCGGACGCGGTGCCGCGCCTGGCCGCCTTCGCCAACGCGGCGCAGCAGGCGCGCTTCCTGGGCCTGTGGCGCCGGCGCTGGGACGAGATCGCCGCCGCGCTCGACGCGCCGGTCGAGTCGCTCGACGACGACCGCACCTACCATCCCGAGGCGATGGACGTGCGCGGCGCGCTGGCCTCGCTGCCCGAGGAGGAGCGCGCCGAAGTGCCGGACGACGAGGAGATCCCGTCCTTCGCGCAGGTCTGGGCGCTGGGCTTCATGTACGCGGTCGAGACCTGGCCCGAGGAATGGGCCGCGCCGCGCGACAAGGAGGCCGCCGAGTGGCTCGACGACGCGCTGCAGTCCATCGTCGCCCTGTCCGAGGACGACACCGGCACGCCCGAGGTCTCGATGCTGGGCGAGGACGGCCCGCCGAGCATCAGCCAGCAGCGGGTGGACGACTTCGGCGCGGCGATCTGGGCGGTCTACGACCTGCGCCGCATCTGGAAGAGCCTGGGCCCGCGCGTCGATCCGGTCCGCCGCGCCGACACGCCCGGCCGCAACGACCCCTGCCCCTGCGGCAGCGGCAAGAAATACAAGAAGTGCCACGGCGCGGGCTGAGGGCGGGGCCGCAGTCGGACCCTCCGTAGAAGGAGGGTTTTTCTCAACGTTACGTTTCTTTGTGTAACGTAACGGTAGACTCGCGGGCTCCTTCGTCCTCCAGAAGCTGTCCGGTTCGATGCTGCCCCTCTCTCTGCGTGCCAAGTCCGTCCTGGCGTTGCTGCTGGCCTGCCTCCTGGCGCTGGTGCCCACGGTGCTGGCCGGCTGGGTGGTGGTGGACAAGGTGCGCAACCACCTGGGGGAAGCGCTGGCGCGCAACCTGACCGCGCTCAACGTGCAGAAGGTGACCGCGCCGGTCGCGGTCGAGATCGCCGGGGCGCGGCAGCTCGCCGGCTCGGCGTCGATCCGGGAGTGGCTGGCGGACGAGGACGACGACGCCCGGCGCGCGCAGGTCTTCGCCGAGGCCGCCGGCTTCCGGGGCGAGCCGGCGCACAAGCTCTGGTTCCTGGTGTCCGACCGCTCGCTGCGCTACTACCTGCGCAATGCCGGCGACCCGGCCGCCGGCCGCCATGCCTACACCCTGGACCGCGACGATCCGAAGAACAGCTGGTATTTCGGGCTGACGGCCACGAAGGCGCCCTATGTCATCAATGTCGACATCGACCGGGTGCTCAAGCGCCGCATGGTCTGGACGAACGTGGTGGTGCGTTCGGACGGCGGCCCGGCGGAGGCCGTGATCGGCAGCGGACTCGACCTCGACGCCTTCCTGTCCACCTTCATCCACAAGGACCAGGAGGGCGTGCTGCCGATGGTGGTCAACGCGCGCGGGGCGCTGCAGGCGCATCCCGATCCCCGCTGGATCGCCTACAACTCCGCCCTCCAGGAAACCGCGGGCGAGAAGAACATCCTGTCGCTGCTGTCGCCGGCCGATGCCGAGCCGATGCGCGGCGCGCTGCGCGCCGCCGCCGCGGCGCCGCAGGACGCGCATCTGCTGCGCGTCACCTACGAGGGCCGGCGCCGGCTGATGGCGGTGCAGCACATCCCCGAGCTGAAATGGTTCATGGTGACGCTGGTGGACGTCAACACCGCCAGCCTGCTGGGCCGCGACTGGGCGGTGCCCCTGGCGGCGGTGATGGCGCTGATGCTGGCGCTGCTGCTCCTGGGCTTCGCCTACGCCACCGACCGGCTGGTGCTGCGGCCGCTGCGCCGGCTGGAGCAGTCGGCCCAGGCGATCGCCGCGGGCGACTTCGACACGCCGCTGGATGTCGCGCGCCGCGACGAGATCGGCGCGCTGTCGCAGGCCTTCTCGCGCATGCGCGGCCAGATCCGGCACCACACCCAGGAACTGGAAGGCAAGGTGCTGGCCCGCACCCAGGCCCTGGCGCAGGCCAACGACGAGATGGCGCAGGCGCGCCGGCAGATCGACCGCTCGATCGAGTACGCCAGCCTGATCCAGCGCGCCATCCTGCCCGACCGGCGCATGGCGGCGCTGCCCGACCTGCACTACGCCATCCTCTGGAAGCCGCGCGACCGGGTCGGCGGCGACTTCTACGTCTTCCACGCGGCCGAGGGCGGCTACCTGATCGGCATGTTCGACTGCGCCGGCCACGGCGTGCCCGGCGCGCTGATGACCATGCTCGCGCGCGCCGAGATCGAGCATGCCGTCGGCCGCCTCGGCCACCGCGACCCGGCCGCGCTGCTGGCCGAGATCGACGTCCGGATGCGCGGCCTGCTGTCCGAGGACATCGCGCAGTCGCTGGCCACCACGATGGATGCCGGCCTGGTCTGGGTCGACACCGCGCGCCGCAGCCTGCGCTTCGCCGGCGCGAAGATCGCGCTCTACACCAGCGACGGCCGCGAGGTGCGCGAATTCACCGGCGGCTCGCGCCCGCTGGGGCACAAGCGGGCCGGCGCCTACGGCAACACCGATGTCGTGGTCGATGCCGGCTGGACCTGCTACCTCTCGACCGACGGCTTCCTCGACCAGGCCGGCGGCGAGCAGGGCTTCGGCTTCGGCCGCCAGCGCTTCGTCGCCATGCTGCGCACCCATGCCGGCCTGCCGCTGGACCGGCAGACCGAGGCCTTCCTGGCCGCCTTCGACGACTACCGCAGCGGGCGGGACCAGCGCGACGACATCGCGCTGCTGTCCTTCCGGCCTTTCGCCTGACCCCGCGCGACGCCCGGCCGCCCGACGCCCCTCTCCACCGCCTCTTCACCGCAAGGACTCTCCGATGGAATCCCCCAACCTGCTGGACCTCCGCGAACTCTGCACGCAGCAGCGCGTCATGCTCTGCTTCAACGGGCCGATCTCGAAGAACCTCATCGAGGAGTTCGGCACCGCGCTCAAGAACTACCTCGACAGCGAGCAGCTCCAGGCCTCGTCGGTGATCGACGTGTTCTCGGTCTACATCGAGATGACGCAGAACATCCGGCACTACACCGTCGCCCGCGGCTACGCCGGCGCCGACGCCACCGCCACGGTGGTCATCTCGCACGAGGACGACGGCCGCTACGCGGTCATGGCCGGCAACCTGGTCGAGGCCGAGGACGGGCAGCGCCTGTGCGCGACGCTGGAGGGGATCGCCGCCCTGGACAAGGAGGGCCTCAAGGCCGCCTACAAGAAGCGCCTGCGCGAGCCGGTCGCCGAGGGCGCGGTGCGCAGCGGCGCGGGCCTGGGGCTCTACCATATCGCCCGCAAATCGAGCCAGCCGCTGGCCGCCAGCCTCAAGCCCCAACCGGACGGACGCGTCTTCTTCTGCCTGCGCGCCACCGTGTAACGCCGCCGCACGCCGATCCTTCCTTTCGACGCCCACACTCCATGCACGACATCCATATCCCCGGCAGCCCGTCCACCCCCGACATCCACGGCGATGCGGCGGCGGGCATCCTGGCCATCCGCGGCGATTCCTATCCCGAGAATTCCTTCGAGCTGTTCTCCCCGGTCATCGACTGGGTCCGCGCGTTCCTGGCCGGCGACGACCGCCTGCTGAGGCTCGACCTGGGGCTGGTCTACCTCAACACCAGCTCGGTCAAGGCCATGATGGACATCTTCGACCTGCTCGAGGAAGCCCACGGCCGGGGCCGGCCGGTGGCGGTGCGCTGGACCTACGACCCGCGCAACGGCCAGATCGCCGAGCTGGCCGAGGAGTTCCGCGAAGACTGCACCTTCCCCTTCGAGATCGTGCCGTGCTGAAGCGCCGCGTCCGATCCGCCGCGTTCCGATCGCCGCCCCGGATCCGTTTCGAGCGGCCATGACGCCCGACGACGGCGACGCCGACGAGAACCTCCGCATCGAGCGGCTGCTGGATGACCCGCGGCACCGCGGCCATCCGCTGCACGATGCGCTGGCCCGGCTCTACCAGCGCCACCGGGACCAGACCCGCACCCTCGAACGGGTGGTGCACATCTCGGATTCGTACCAGCTCCACCTGCGCCAGGAGCACCTGTCGAGCATCGACCATTACCGCAAGCACCTGCGGCGGCTGGAGAAGATCCTGCGCATCTCCGACCGCTACCAGGGCGCGATGCGCGAGCGCAATGCCGTTCTGCGGGACGCGTCCCTGCGCGACACGCTCACCGGGCTGTCCAACCGCCGCGGCATCGCCGAATGGTTCGCCGAGGAGGCCGCGCGGGCGAACGCCGGCACCTGCTCGCCGTTCTCGGTGGTGCTGCTCGACATCGACCATTTCAAGCGGGTCAACGACAGCCACGGCCACGAGGCCGGCGACCGGGTGCTGTCCGGCCTGTCGCGGCTGCTGTCGGCCGAACTCCGGGCCGGCGACCTGTGCGGCCGCTGGGGCGGGGAGGAATTCGTGCTGCTCCTGCGCGACACGTCGATCGACGATGCGGTGCAGACGGTGGGGCGGGTGCGCGAATGCATCGCCGGGGCCGGTTTCACGCTCGCCGACGGCACGCAGGTGGCGGTGACCGCGAGCTTCGGCATCTGCCAGTACCGGCTCGACGAAACCTCCCTCGAATGCTTCGCCCGTGCCGACGACGCCCTGATGCGCGCCAAGCGCGAGGGCCGCAATCGCCAGGTGGTGGACGACGTGCCGCTGCCGCCCCCGGACGGCAACGCCTGAGCCGAATCCCGCAACGGCCCTGGCGACACGACGGTTCGCAGCTATGGTTTGCATAGCAGGCGCGGGACGCCGCATGCGCCGCGGGGTCTTGCCGCGTGCCGCCGGACGCGGCGGGCGCGCCGGGCTACGCTCGGCGGGCCCATGACCGATCTCTCCGACGCCTTCCGGCGGCCCGATCCGGCCGCCCTGTTCCCCGTGGCGGGCGAGCCGCCGCCCGCCGACCCGGCCGCCGCGTCCGGCGCCCTCCCGGCGACCGCGCCCGGCCCCGCGCCCGAGGCCTCCGTCCCGCCGATCATCGGCCGGCCGCACGCGCGCCGGCTGCGCGAGGTCTACCGCTCGGCCGGCTGGCCCTGCCAGGACCTGATCGAGGTCGAGCTGCTGGCCGCCGGCATGCTGCGCCGCGTCGTCTCGCCGATGGGCCACGAGGCGATGCGGCTGACCGACGCCGGCATCGCCCGGCTGGCGGCGGCGCATGCCGGCAACCGGGCGGCCCTGTCGGCCCACGAGGCGCTGGTGGAGCGGGTGGCGCGGCAGATGCTGCACGCCGGCCGCATCGCCTGGCGCGGTCTCAAGCTGCGCGCCCGGGTGCCCGGCGCCGCGCCCGACGCCCCGCCCCGCTGGTGCATCGCCAAGCCCGACGTGTTCTCGATCCGCAACACCACGGTCGAGGCCTACGTCCACTCCATCGTCCACGAGATCAAGGTGCGCCGGTCCGACCTGCTGGCCGACCTGCGCCAGCCCGCCAAGCGCGCCGCCTACCTCGACATGGCCGCCGAGTGCTGGTACGTGCTGGGCAACGACGCGAAGGGCCGCTGCATCGCCGACCCGTCGGAGGTGCCGGCCGAGTGCGGCGTGCTGGTGCTCGACGGCGGAGCCGCGGGCAGCGACGGCCTGGCGGGACGGCTGACGGTGGCGCGCAATGCGCCGCGCCGGGCGATGACGCTGCCGTTCCAGGCCTGGATGGCGCTGGCCAAGGCCACGCCGGTGCGGCTGCCGGACGAGGGCGCGCAGTCGCTGCTGGGCTGCGACCTGCTGGACGCGGGCGCCGCCGACTGAGCCCCGCCGCCTGCGGGATTCGTGCGGCACGGGGGCCGGCCGTAGGAGCGGTCCTACCGCAATTGCTCATCTGTCCCGGCATTCCGGTACAGGAATCGTTCACAGAATCCATCGCTGTCGCTGATGGCGCCGGGTTTCCAAGGACCCGCGCGCCCGCCGCCCGCCCTGGAGAATCCGAATGACCCGTACCCTCGCCCACGCACCTTTCCTCGCCGACGGCCCGACGCGCGCCGCCCTGCGCCGCGCCAGCCTGATGCTGTGCGTGTCGATCGGCCTGCTGGGCGCATCGCTGGTGCTGGCGGCCGACCCGGCCTCCGCCGCGGGCGGGCAGGACGCGCGGGCCACCTACCAGGCCGAGCGCGCCCGCTGCGAGGCCGGCCGGTCGGGCCAGGACCTGGCGACCTGCCTGCAGGAGGCCGGCGCCGCGCAGGACGAGTCCCGCCGGGGCCACCTGCAGCAGCAGGCGCCCGCGCAGGAGCAGGCCAACCGCGCCAGCCGCTGCGACAGCCAGCCGGCCGCCGACCGGGCCGAGTGCGAGAAGCGCCTGTCGCAGGGCACCGTCGAGGGCAGCGTCCAGGGCGGCGGCATCCTGCGCGAGGTCGTCACGCCGGTGGCTCCCGCCGCGCGCTGACGCGCCGCGCCCGCCCGGCGCCGTCCGTTCAGGGCAGCGACACCGGCACCGGGCGCGTGAGCAGGTCGACGTAGAGTTCGAAGAACCGCGCGTTGTCGAACTTCTTCACCACGGTCATCTTCTGCAGCGTCGGCCCGGCCGGCTGCTGCGCGTAGCCGACGGACCGGCCGTTGTCCGCCGCCCCGGGCTTCGCCAGCACATCGACATAGCGCTGCTCGGTCTGCGTGGCGTAGGCGGGATCGAGCAGGTAGGCCAGGGTCAGCGTGTCCCAGATGTTCTGCGTGTAGGCGGGGTTGGTCTCGAAGCCGTTCTTGCCGTCGAACCCGTAGCCGTTGAGCTGCTGGAACACCGTCGTCACCGCCGTGGGCCGGGCCGGGTGCGCGATGCGGTCGTAGGTGGCCTTGTCGAGCAGCACCGTGTCGGTGACGTCGAGCGGCACCACCACCTGCGGGATCGGCAGGCGGACCACCTCCTGCGCCGCCTCGGGATCGAACCACCAGTTGAACTCGGCGAACTTCGTGGTGTTGCCCGCGACGTCGATGGCGCCGCCCATGTAGATGATCTGCTTGATCAGCGGCACGATCTCGGGGTTGCGCCGCGCGGCCAGGGCGATGTTGGTCAGCGGGCCGATGGCGAGGATGGTGATCTCGTTCGGATTCGCCTTCACCGTGTCGACGATGAAATCCACCGCGCTTCGGGACTGCACCCGGGTCCGGGTGGCGAAGCCGTCGGGCGACGGCTTCAGGTCGGCATCGCTCCGGGGTTCGGGGCCGCCCCAGGCGCCGAGGTAGCCGTCGCCGCCGGCCCCGGCCGCCAGTTCGCGCCGGATCGTCGGCAGGTCGTGGTCGAAGGCGTAGTTCGCGCCGGCGTAGACGCCGATGCGGTCGCCGACGCCGAGGCGCTCGACCGACTTGAGCGCGTCCGCCACGCCCTGGCGGAGCCACTGGTTTCCCGACACCACGCTGATGCCCATCACCTGGAGCCGGCCCTGCGCCTGGAGCTGCGCCGCCATGACGCCGAGCTGGCCGTCGTCGCTCATGGTGTTGTAGTCGCTGTCGATGAGGACCTTCGGCACGGACGCCGCGGGCCCGTCGCTCCCGCCGCAGGCGGACAGGGCCGCCGAAAGAGCCGTTACCGCCATAAAACCACGCCTGTGAATATGCATGACAACCCCCTGGTCTGATTCGGTCGAACGCGATCCGCAAACGTTTGCGGATTCCGCGAGGCCCAGTTTAGGGCAGGTGCCCGGCGGACGCCGCCGCCGGCGCCTGGGCCATCAGTTCCACGAAGCGTCGCGCGCCGCGCCCGAGCGGGCGCTCCTGCGACCACACCACGTCCACCCACAGGTCCATGCTGTTGGTGATGTTGTCCATCGCCAGCACCCGGAGCCGGCCGGCCTCCACGTGCGGCTGCGCGAAGCCCTGCGGCAGCCAGCCCCAGCCCAGGCCGGCGGCGATCAGCGCCAGGGCGGCCACCGGGTTGTCGGTGCGCCAGCGGTGGCGGCCGAAGGCGATGCGCGGGTCGTCGGCGGCTTGGTCGCGGCCGGTCACCACGATCTGGCGGGTGGCCGTCAGGTGCTCGGCGCGCAGCCGCGCCGCGCCGCCTTCCTGCAATGCGGGATGGCCGGCGGCGATCACCATCACCAGGGTCTCGCGGCCGACCTCCTGGAAATCCTCCCGGCCGTCGAGGCTCGGCCGCTCGAACACCAGCGCCAGCTGCACCCGGCCCGCGTGCAGCAGGGCCACCGCGTCGGCCTGCGCCGCGGCGAGCACTTCCACCTCCAGCAGCGGATGGTCCTGCGCCAGCCGGGCCAGCGCGCCGCTCCAGCGGCCCGACAGCAGCTCCGGCGCGATGGCGATCGCCAGCCGCGATTCCAGCCCCTGCGACAGCGCCAGCGCATGGGCGTCGAGCCGCCGCAGCTGCGCCGCCAGCAGCCGGGCCTGGGGCTCCAGCGCGCGCGCCGCCTCGGTCGGGCGGGGCTCGCGGCCGCTGCGGTCGAACAGGTCCACGCCCAGTTCGGCCTCCAGGTGCGCCATGGTCATGCTGACCGCGGACGGCACCCGGCCCAGCGCCCGGGCCGCGGCGGAGAAGGAGCCGCGGTCGAGCACCGTCAGGAAGACGTGGGCGTTTTCGGAGGTGAAGGCCATGGTTGCGCGGGGTTCGGGTGCCGATCCATCAGGAAAACTGAAACAAGCTGACTTTTTATATCAGGACAGCGCACATATAGTCCGATCCTCTTTCTTCCGCACCGCATTCCCGAGGATTTCCACGCCATGCAAGGACCGAAACGCCGCATCGTCTACGTCGCCCTCTACGAAGGCATCGCCATCGTGGTCGCCAGCGCGGCGCTGGCGGCGCTGTCGGGCCAGGGGCTGGGCCACGCGAGCGGCGTGGCGGTGGCCGCGTCGGCCATCGCCATCGTCTGGAACCTGGTGTTCAACCACCTGTTCGAGCGCTGGGAGGCGCGCCAGGCGGTGCGCGGCCGCGGCCTGGGCCGGCGCATCGCGCACGCCATCGGCTTCGAGGGCGGGCTGGTCGCCTTCCTGGTGCCGCTGATGGCCTGGTGGTTCGACGTCAGCCTGTGGCAGGCGCTGGTGATGGACCTGGGGCTGGTGGTGTTCTTCCTGGTCTACACCTTCGCCTTCAACTGGGGCTTCGACCGGGTGTTCGGCCTGCCGGCGTCGGCGCGGGAGCGGCCGGCGGCGGCCTGACGGCGCACCGGCCGGACCGCGATCAGTCGGCGGCGCCCTCGTCGCGCTGCGCGCTGGGCGGGTCGTCCCGGCCGGGCTTCTCGCGCTGGATGAAGCTGATCTTGCCGCCGGGCTCGATCACCGCCCAGGCCACGTCCTGCATGCGGGCGATGCCGGCGAGCCGCATCTCGGACTCGATCTCGGCGCGCGTCAGCCGGTCGCGCCGGGTGTTCTGGCGCAGCAGCTCGCCGTCGCGGATCAGTACCCGGGGCTCGCCCGCCAGCAGCCGCGCGGCCCGCGGCGACAGGTAGGACGCCCAGTTCAGCACCACGCCCCAGAAGGCGAAGGTGATGATCGCCAGGCTGGCGCCGGTCAGGCTGAAGTCGCTCTGGGTGATGCCCTGCTGGATCAGGTCGCCGATCACCACCATCACGATGAATTCGAAGGGCGTCATCTGCCCCAGCTCGCGCTTGCCCAGCAGGCGCACCAGCAGGTAGACGACGACGAACATGGCGCTGGCGCGCAGCACGATTTCCATGGCGGGGGTTCCTTGCGGTTGTTTCGGGCGGCCGGCGCTGGGGGGGACCGGTCAGGGCAGGATGCGCAGGGACAGCGGCAGCGCGACCAGCGGCGTGTCGCCGTCGAGCAGCGCCACGCTGCCGGCGTTGGTGCCCCAGCGGCTCGGGTTGATCTGCGCGTCGACCTTGAAGACGAAGGTCTCGCCGGCGGCCAGCCGGTCGAAGGCGAGGCGCACCCGGCCGTCCCCGTAGGACTCCTCGGCGGCGGCGGGCACGGTCGAATTGAGGGTGACGTCCTGCCACAGGCCCGGCTCCACCGCCACGGTCAGCTTCGCGATATCGCGGCGGGCGCGCACGGTGACGGTGGTCTCGTAGAACTGGCCGGTGCGGATGATGCGCGGCATGTGGACCTGCAGCGTCGCCGCCGGGGCCTCCGCCGATTGCGTCGCGGACCGCCCGCCCGCCCGGCCCGAGAGGCCCCAGGCCACCACCGCGCCCAGGACGAGAAGCGACAGCAGCGGCCGGATGCGGCGCCAGGCGGTGGCGGGAGGATGCTCGTGCGCCGGGTCGATGCCATCGGGGCGGGGCGATGCGGGACGGGATGGGGCCATGGCGGTGGGAAGAGAAGGGGAAGGCAGCCCGCGGCCGCGGGGGCGGCGGCCCGCGGGTGCGGGCAAGCGGGCCGCGGCTGAAGGCGAAGCATTCTCCGGCTGCGGACGCGAACCAATGTAGGGGCCGGGCCGTCGGCGCGAGGCCGGGCGGAATGCCGACCCCGCGTAGGCCGGTGCGCGCCCCAGGTCGCGGTCGGCTCCCACAGGCCCGGGGCGGGCGGGCCGCCCATGCTCGTGCGTGGCCGGGGATCGCCCGCGACTGCCGGCTCCGCCTCCGCCCGATTCCCCGATTCCCCGATTCCCCGATTCCCGACTGCCTGATGCCCACGACCCATCGCCGCGACCGGCACTCCCCGCACTCTCCGCATTCCCCGGACCGCCGCGCGCTCCGCGGCCGCTCTTCCCCGCTGCGCTTGCCGTGCGGCGCGGCCCGCCCGTCCGGAGGCCCCCATCCATGCTGATCGCCTGCCTCGCCTTCGGATCCCTGCTCTGGAAACCCGCCCCCCTGCAACTGGCCTCGGGCTGGATGACCGACGGGCCGGTCCTGCCGCTCGAATTCGCCCGGGTCGGCGACAAGGGCGAACTCTCGGTGGTCCTGTGCGAGCAGGGCCGGCCGTGCCCGACGCGCTGGGCCTACCTGGAGGTGGGCGACCTGTCCCGCGCCCGCGACGGGCTGCGGCGGCGCGAGCAGATCCACGCCCGCCACCCGGAATGGGTGGGCAGCCTGGACGTGCGGGACATCGACGGGGCGAGCGACGCGCGCATCGCCCGCTGGCTGCGCGACCATCCGGTCGAGGCGGTGGTCTGGACCGCGCTGCCGCCGCGCATCGACGGCGAGGAGGGCCGCTTCCCTTCCTGCGACGAAGCCGTGGCCTACCTCGACGGCCTGTCGGGCGAGGTCCGCGACCATGCCCGCGACTACGTGCGCCGCACCGCGCCGGAGATCGACACGCCCTACCGGCGCGCTTTCGAGCGCCGGCTGGGCTGGCATACCGCGTAGCCCGGCCGTCACATTCGGTAATCCGCGTCGGGGCCGCCGGCCGCATGCTGGACCGGTCGCGCGGCTGCTGCGCCGGCCGTGCGCCCCCGTCCCCTCCGCGTCCTCCGACGCTCAACGTTTCAACAAGGAAGACTCCATGGCCATCGAAAAATCCGCAAGCGTCCACTGGGAAGGCGGCAAGGCCGGCACCGGCCGCATCAGCACCGAGACCGGCGCGCTCAAGGACTACCCCTACGGCTTCAAGAGCCGGTTCGAGGACGACCGCAAGGGCACCAACCCCGAGGAGATCGTCGGCGCGGCCCATGCCGCCTGCTTCGCGATGGCGTTCTCGCTGGGCGCGGAGAAGGCCGGCGTCGTGCCCGAGAGCGTGGACGTCTCCGCCAAGGTGCGCCTGGTGCCCGACGGCGGCGGCTTCAAGATCGACCGCATCGCACTGACCCTCGACGCCCGCATCCCCGGCGTGGACGACGCCCAGTTCCAGGAACTGGCCCAGGGCGCCAAGCAGAACTGCCCGCTGTCGAAGGCCCTCGCGGCCGTGCCCGAGATCACGCTGCAGGCGACGCTGCACGGCTGATCCGCTGCCGCCCGGCGCCGTCCGCGGCGCCCCCGCCCTCCGGCCCGCGCGACCGCCTCAGGTGTCGCGCGGGCCGATCCATTTCGGGGCGTCGGGCGGCGCGTAGCCGCGGACGGCCGCGAGCATCGCCTCCGGCGTGGATGCGATCCGCAGCATCTCGCGGTAGACGGGCTTCATGAATTCCTCGGCCACGAGGTGGTCGATGAAGCCGGACAGCCCGCGGTAGTAGCCGGCCGTGTCGAGCAGGCCGCAGGCCTTGCGGTGGTGGCCCAGCTGGGCCCAGGTCCAGACCTCGAACAGCTCCTCCAGCGTGCCGATGCCGCCGGGCAGCGCCACGAAGGCGTCGGACAGCTCGGCCATCATCGCCTTGCGCGCGTGCATGGACTCCACGACGTGCAGCGCCGACAGCGACGGATGCGACAGCTCGCGGTCCGCCAGCGCGCGCGGGATGACGCCGATCACCTCGCCGCCGCGCCCGAGGGCCGCGTCGGCCACCGCCCCCATCAGCCCGACCGAGGCGCCGCCGTAGACCAGGCCGATGCCCTCGTCGGCCAGCAGTTCGCCGAAGGCCACCGCCGCCTCGCGGTAGGCCGGCCGCCGGCCGGGGCTCGACCCGCAGAACACGCAGATCCGCATGGCCGTCAGGCGGCGGCCAGCATGCCGCGCCGCTCGATGAAGGCGACCACCTGGTCCAGGCCGTCGCGGGTCTTGAGGTTGGTCATGACGAAGGGCTTGGCGCCGCGCATGCGCTCGGTGTCGGCGCGCATGACGGCCAGGTCCGCGCCCACGTGCGGCGCGAGGTCGGTCTTGTTGATGACGAACAGGTCGCTCTTGGTGATGCCGGGGCCGCCCTTGCGCGGGATCTTCTCGCCGGCCGCGACGTCGATCACGTAGATCGTCAGGTCGCTCAGCTCGGGGCTGAAGGTGGCGGCCAGGTTGTCGCCGCCGGACTCGACGAACACCACGTCGGCGTCGGGGAACTCCTCCAGCATGCGGTCGATGGCTTCGAGGTTGATCGAGCAGTCCTCGCGGATCGCGGTGTGCGGGCAGCCGCCGGTCTCCACGCCCAGGATGCGCTCGGCCGGCAGCGCGCCGCTGACGGTCAGCAGGCGCTGGTCCTCCTTGGTGTAGATGTCGTTGGTGATGGCGACCAGGTCGTAGCGCTCGCGCATGGCCTTGCAGAGCATTTCGAGCAGGGTGGTCTTGCCGGAGCCGACCGGCCCGCCGATGCCCACGCGCAGCGGCGGCAGCTTGCGGGTGCGGTTCGGGACGTGGTGGAGTGCGGAGGTCATGGGAGGCGTGCCTTCAGGGGGAGGGGGTTTCAGCTGCGGAAGAGGCGGGAATACTGGGTCTCGTGGCGCGCCGAGAGGATGGCGAGCATCGGGTTGAGCGCCTGGCGGTCGTCGTCGGTGCGGGCCATGGCGTCGGCCACCGCGCGCGGCACCTCGCCGGCCAGCCGGGCCAGGATGCGCTGGCCGGCGCTCTGGCCCAGCGGCACCGACTTGAGGGCCGACTGCACCATGTTCTCGGCCCAGCCGAAGGCGAAGGCGGCGCAGATGTCGGCCGCGCCCGCGTCGGTGCGCGCGGCGGCGACCGCGAAGGCGACCGGGTAGGTCGGTTGCCAGCCGGCCAGCGGCCCGGCGTCGTCCGGATGCAGCCCGCGCAGCCAGTCGGCCAGCGAGCGGCCCATCTGCTCGGCCTGCAGCCGCATCTCGCTGGTCTCGCGCGTCTGGCGCACCCAGGCGTCGAGCGCGCGCAGCCGGGCGACGTCGCCGGCGCGCGCCGCCGGCACCGCCTGCGCCAGCACCGCCAGGTCGCTGCGGGCCAGCACCAGGTGCAGCTGGTGGGCCAGCCAATCGGATGCTATGGATTCGGTAGCTACCGCCCCGCATTCCACGGCGGCTTCCAGGCCTTCCGAGTAGGAGAAGCCGCCCACCGGCAGCGCCGGCGATGCCAGCCAGATCAGCTGCAGCAGGCCGGGGCTGACGGCGGACGCGGACACGCCGGCGGCCGGATCAGGCACCGGACGGACGGCGCGGGTGGAACGGCACCGGGACTGCCGGCGCGGCGGCGGAGCCGTGGCCGCGGTCGTGATCCCGGCCGTGGTCGTCGTGATGGCCGTGGTGCGCGTGGCCGCAGCCGGGGCCGTGGACATGGGGGGGCGCCGCGGCCGCGGCGGGCGCTGCCGCCGGGGCGTGGCCGTGGCCGTCCTCGTGCGCGTGGCCATGGCCATGGGCATGCGCGTGCCCGTGATCGTGATCGTGACCGTGCGAATGCCCGTGCCCGCCGCCCTGCGCGCCGTAGGCGCCGCCCTCGGGCTCGAAGGGGGCGACGGTCTCCTGCACCGTCAGGTGCTGCGCGCGCAGCATGTCGGCCAGCACATGGTCGGGCTCGATCTGCAGGTGGTCGGGGCGCAGCTCGATCGGCACGTGCCGGTTGCCCAGGTGGTAGGCGGCGCGGGTCAGGTCGAAGGGCGATCCGTGCGCGGCGCAGGGCGTGATGCGCAGCACCGGCTGCGGGGCGGCGAGCACGCGCACCAGCGAGCCGTCCTCGGCCACCAGCACGTCGCCGCCGCGCACCAGCGTGCCGCGCGGCAGGAAGACGCCGAGGCGCCGGCCGGCGCTGTCGGTGGCGTCGAAACGGCTTTTCTGGCGCACGTCCCAGTCGAGTTCGACGGTGGCGGCGCGCTTGAGCAGGACCGGGGCGAGGCCGCGTCCGGCGGGCATGAGTTTGTTGGCGGTGAGCATGGCATCCATCGTAGCGCCGCCGTCAATCCGGGCGCGTCACAGCAGCCATTCGATCGGCAGCAGCGACAGCAGGCGCACCGCGGTGCGCTTCCACCAGGTGGTGCCGGGTTCGATGTCGTGGCGGACCGTGCCGGCGGGCGTGGGTTCGAGCCAGTACAGCCGGCCCTCGGGGTCCAGCCGCACCGAGTAGGACTGCGCGGGGATGTGCTGGGTGAAGGCGTCCTCGACACGGGCGGCCAGCGCCGGGCTGTCGATGACGAAGCCGAGTTCGGTGTTGAGCCCGGCCGAGCGCGGATCGAAGTTGAAGGAACCGATGAAGACCCGCTCGCGGTCCACCGAGAAGGTCTTGGCGTGCAGGCTCGACCCCGAGCTGCCGACGCCCGAGCCGGGGTCGCTGCCGCTGCCGCCGCCCCTGCCGCCCGGCGTCTCGCCCTGGCGGCGCATCTCGAAGAGTTCCACGCCGGCCCGCAGCAGCGGCACGCGGCGCTTGGCGTAGCCCGAATGCACCGCGGGCACGTCGGTGGCCTCCAGCGCGTTGGTCAGGATGCGCACCCGCACGCCTTCCCGCGCCAGCGCGGAGAAGGCGGCCACGCCCTCGGCGCCGGGCACGAAGTAGGCGGACACCAGCTCCACGTCGCGCCGCGGCTTGCGCAGCAGGCGCTGCAGCTCGGAGGCCATCAGGTCGCTGCGCGCGACCGGGCCCTGGCCCTTGGCCGGGTCGTCGCTCAGGGTCTGCACCGGCGCCCACTCCAGCGCCAGGCGGCCGGCCTGCAGGTCGGTGGCGAACTCCGATCCCTTGGCCTCGCGCAGGTAGCGGCGCTTCTGCGGGTCGGCCGCCACCTCGGCGCGGATGCGGTCGAGCGGCGCGAGGTCCGAGGGCGGCCCGGGCGCCACCAGCAGCGACACCGGATAGGCCGAGGCGCTGGCCCAGTAGCGGTCGAAGTCGGCCGAGATGTCCCGCGCCGCCGGGCCGAAGGCCAGCATGTCGAGGTCGGCGAAGACCAGCCCCTCCACCAGCGCGTCGAAGTACTCGTCGCCGATGTTGCGCCCGCCGATGATGGTGGCCTGCGCGTCGGCGGTGAAGGACTTGTTGTGCATCCGCCGGTTGGCGCGCGAGAAGTCGGTGACGAAGCCCAGCGGCTTGAACCAGCGCACCGCGAACGGGTTGAACAGCCGCACCTCGATGGCGGGGTGCGCGTCGAGCGCCGCCAGCACCTTGTCCAGCCCCGGGATGCCGTTGTCGTCGAGCAGCATCCGCACCCGCACGCCCCGGTCGGCCGCCTCGCGCAGCGCCTGCAGCATCAGCCGGCCGGTGGTGTCGTCGCGCCAGATGTAGGACTGCACGTCCAGCGTGCGCTCGGCCGCCGCGGCCAGCAGCATCCGCGCGGCGAAGGCGTCGATGCCGTCGGGCAGCGGGTGGATGCCCGAGGCGCCCGGCGGCTGGGCCGCCGCCCGCTGCGCCACCGCCCGCCCGATCGCGGTGGAGGTCGCCTCGGCGGGCGCCAGCGCCTGCGAGGCGGTCAGCCCCTCGCGCGGCGGCAGCATGCAGCCCGCCAGGCCGGCGCACACCGCCAGCGCCAGGAAGGCGCGCCCCAGCGCGGGGCGCAGGCGGGACAGGCGCCCTCCTGCGGGCCGGGAGAGTGCGGGGGCGAATACGGAAGTGTTCATGGTGGGGCCGGATTTTCTGGCCGATCCGCTGCAGGATGTATGACCGGTTGCAAGCTCCGGACAGGCATGGATTTCGGTGGGGACGAAAGGTAATATAACGTTCGTTATAACTCAGGGGCGTCCGGCCATGTCTGCACTCAAAATCACCCAGATCGGTAATTCGGTAGGCGTCATCCTGCCCAAGGAAATCCTGGCCCGTCTCAAGGTGGGGAGGGGCGACGTCGTCTTCGCCACCGAGACCCCCGACGGTGGCGTCACGCTTACGCCCTACGACCCCCAGCTCGAAGAGCAGCTGAAACTGGGTCGCGAGTTCATGCACGAATTCCGCGACACCTTCCGCCAACTCGCCAAGTGACCGCGACGCCGGCCAACGCGCCGACCCGCTGGCGCTGGATCGACCGGGGATCCCTGATGCTGCTGCACGGGGAAAGCCTGGCGGAGCATGGAGGCGCCGTCGGATTGCGGGACCGGGGGCTGTTCGAGTCGGCCTTGGGACGTCCCCGGAATCCGGCGCTCCATGGCGATCCGGACATCGCCGCGCTGGCCGCGAGCTACGGCGTCGGGCTGGCGAAGAACCAGCCTTTCGTCGATGGCAACAAGCGCGTGGCGTTCCTCGCTGTCGGTCTGTTCCTCGCGCTCAACGGCTACCGCCTGCGCGCCACGCAGGTGGAGGCGACACTGACCATGCTCGACGTGGCCGCGGGCGTGCTGGACGAGGCCGCTTTCGCGGACTGGCTGCGCGGCCACATCCGGCCCCGCGGCGTCTGAAGCCCGCGGGCGCGTCGCTCAGAACAGGAAATACCGCTGCGCCATCGGCAGCACCCGCGCGGGTTCGCAGGTCAGGAGCTGGCCGTCGGCGCGGACGGCGTAGGTCTGGGCGTCGATCTCCATGCGCGGGGTGGCGCCGTTGTGCACCATGTGCTGCTTGCGCACGCCGCGGATGCCCTTCACCGCCGAGAGCGTCTTGCGCAGGCCGAAGCGCTCGCCGATGCCGTTCGCGAGCCCGGCCTGCGACACGAAGGTGAGCGATCCGCGCGCCACCGCGCCGCCGAAGGCGCCGAACATGGGCCGGTAGTGCACCGGCTGCGGCGTCGGGATCGAGGCGTTGGGGTCGCCCATCGCGGCCAGCGCGATCTGGCCGCCCTTGAGGATGGCGGTCGGCTTGACGCCGAAGAAGGCCGGCTTCCAGAGCACGATGTCGGCCCACTTGCCTTCCTCCAGGCTGCCGACCTCGTGGGCGATGCCGTGGGCGAGGGCCGGGTTGATGGTCAGCTTGGCGATGTAGCGCTTGGCGCGGACGTTGTCGTTGCGCGCGCTGTCGCCGTCGAGCGCGCCGCGCTGCTGCTTCATCTTGTGCGCCGTCTGCCAGCAGCGCAGGGTGACCTCGCCGACCCGGCCCATCGCCTGGCTGTCGCTGCTGAACATGCTGATCGCGCCGATGTCGTGCAGGATGTCCTCGGCGGCGATGGTCTCCTTGCGGATGCGGCTCTCGGCGAAGGCCAGGTCCTCGGCGATGGAGGGGTCGAGGTGGTGGCAGACCATCAGCATGTCGACGTGCTCGTCGAGCGTGTTGACGGTGTAGGGCATGGTCGGGTTGGTGGAGGAGGGCAGGAAGTTGGCCTCGCCCACCACCCGCAGGATGTCCGGCGCGTGGCCGCCGCCGGCGCCTGCGGTGTGGAAGGCGCAGATGCCGCGTCCGGCGGCGGCGGCGATGGTGTTCTCGACGAAGCCGGATTCGTTGAGGGTGTCGCTGTGGATCGCGACCTGGATGTCGGTCTCGTCGGCCACCGACAGGCAGGTGTCGATCGCCGCGGGGGTGGTGCCCCAGTCCTCGTGCAGCTTCAGGCCGACCACGCCGGCGTCGACCTGCTCGCGCAGCGCCTCGGGCCGGCTGGCGTTGCCCTTGCCGAAGAAGCCGAGGTTCATCGGGAAGGCGTCGGCCGCCTGCAGCATGCGCTCGATGTTCCACGGGCCCGGCGTGCAGGTGGTGGCGAAGGTGCCGGTGGCCGGGCCGGTGCCGCCGCCGAGCATGGTGGTGGTGCCGGAGGCGAGCGCCTCCTCGATCTGCTGCGGGCTGATGAAGTGGATGTGACTGTCGATGGCGCCGGCGGTCACGATGCTGCCCTCGCAGGACAGCACCTCGGTGCCCGGGCCGATGACGATGTCCACGCCGGGCTGGGTGTCGGGATTGCCGGCCTTGCCGATGCGGGCGATGCGGCCGCCGACGATGCCGATGTCGGCCTTGACGATGCCCCAGTGGTCGAGGACAAGGGCGTTGGTCAGCACCAGATCGACCGCGCCCCGGGCGTTGGTGCGCTGGCTCTGCGCCATGCCGTCGCGGATGGTCTTGCCGCCGCCGAACTTGACCTCCTCGCCGTAGCTGCCGGCCGCCAGGGTGTAGTCCCGTTCGACCTCGATCACCAGGTCGGTGTCGGCCAGCCGCACCCGGTCGCCGACGGTGGGTCCGAAGATTTCCGCATAGGCGCGGCGCGAGATGGTGGCCATGGCTGGTTCCGTGGAAGGTGGGAGGGTTTGCTATGGAATCAGGAGCTACAAGCCAAGGTGGAACGCTGGCTGGAGCGTGATGTCGTGCATGGGTTCGAGGGATCGGCGGCTGCGGGGGCGGCGAGGGCCGGCCCGCCGCCGTGGATCAGAGCGGGCCTTGCGTCAGGCCGCGGAAGCCGTAGACCACCCGGTCGCCGGCGTAGTCCACCAGCTCGACGGTGCGCTGCTGCCCGGGCTCGAAGCGCACCGCGGTGCCCGAGGCGATGTTGAGCCGCATGCCGCGCGCCGCGTCGCGGTCGAAGCCGAGCGCGCCGTTGGTCTCGGCGAAGTGGTAGTGCGAGCCGACCTGGATCGGCCGCTCGCTCTCGTTGCGCACCACCAGCACGATCGTGCGGCGGCCGGGGTTGAGGACGTGCTCGCCGTCGTCGGTGAAGAGTTCTCCGGGGATCATGGCGCGGGGCTCCGTGTCGGCGGTGGAAGGGACAAGGCCGGGACGGCGGGCTCAGGCCATCCGGGCCAGCAGCGCCACGCCCAGGCCGGCGACCAGCGCGCCGGCGATGCGCGGCAGCCAGGCCGACTGCCGGCGCAGCGCCCAGCCGGCGGCGATGCCCGCCGCGTGCAGGCCGAGGGTGGCCGCCAGCATGCCGGCCAGCATCCAGGCGGCGCGGTCGTCGCCCGCCATCTCGGTGCCGTGCGCCACGCCGTGGAAGACCGCGAAGCCGCCCGCCGCCAGGGCGCCCGCGGCGGCCGGCAGCCGCAGCCGCGTCGCGACCAGCAGGCCCAGCACCAGCAGCGAGGCGGCGATCATCGGCTCGACCGCCGGCAGCGCCACGCCGCGCAGCCCGAGCAGCGCGCCCGCCAGCAGCATCGCCGCGAAGGCGAGCGGCGCGCGCAGCAGCTCGGCGCCGCCCCGGCGCGCGGCCAGCGCCGACCACAGGCCCACCGCCAGCATCGCGGCCAGGTGGTCGGCGCCGGTCAGCGGGTGGACGATGCCGGCGACGAACTGCGCCAGCGGGTCGGCGTGGATGCGGTCGTGCAGGTGGGCCGCGCCGTCGGCGCCGACGTGGGCGAGGACGGCATGCGGCGCGGCGGCCAGCAGGACGGGGAGGGCGGCGGCGCCGGCGAGGCGGGACGGGCGGGAGAAGCGTGACAGGGGGGAGACGGGGCGGGTACGGGGCATCGGGGACTCCGGGGCGGGGATCGGACGAGGGAATCGGGACTGGCGGGCGGGGTGCGGTGCGCGGCGGGGGACGGCCGGGGCCCGGGGAGGGCGGTCGGACGGGCCTCCCGGGCCGCGCCGCCTCAGGCGATCGGCTGGTGCACCGTCACCAGCTTGGTGCCGTCGGGGAAGGTGGCCTCGACCTGGATGTCGGGGATCATCTCCGGCACGCCTTCCATCACGTCGTCGCGCGACAGCACCTCGCGGCCTTCGCTCATGAGCTGGGCCACCGTCCTGCCGTCGCGCGCGCCCTCCATCACCGCCGCGCTGATCAGCGCGACCGATTCCGGGTAGTTGAGCTTGAGCCCGCGCGCCCGGCGGCGCTCGGCCAGCAGGGCGGCGGTGAAGATCAGGAGCTTGTCCTTTTCGCGGGGCGTGAGTTCCATGCGGCGGGGGCCGGGGGCGGCGGTGGATGCGGAGACCGCGAGGGTATCGCAGGAACCGTGCCGGCGGGGCCGGCGGCCGGTACGGCGTCCGGCGTATGGACGGCCGGCGGGCGGCCGCTCCGGCGCCGCCGCCGGGTCACATCGCCCAGATGCGCGGCGCGGTCGGCGGCAGGCCCCAGCAGGCTTCGCGCCAGGCGGCGCGCACCTGCTTCATGAGCTGCATCGCCGGCTCGACCAGCGGCGCCAGCGCGCGTACGACCACCACGCGGCCGTCCGGGCTGGTGGCGCCGGCGGTGCCGCGCAGCGCATGGGCGTCGAGGACGGCGCGCGCCGCGTCCAGCGCCCGCTCGCGCGCGGCGCGCGGCAGCGGCGTGCCGGTCGCGAGGAAGACGGTGGCCAGGCAGCGGTGGCCGGCCAGGCCCAGCGGCCCGTCGAGCAGGCGGGCGTCGGCGGCGTCGATCCGGCCGCGCTCCAGCCAGGTGCCCGGCAGTTCCAGGTGCTGCAGCAGGTTCCCGCGCAGGAAGGGCTTGCCGGCATGCGGCAGGCCGAAGGCGGCGACGTCCCAGCCGATCAGCTCCGCCCCGGGCGCCAGGTCCAGCCGCAGCCGGTTCTCGGCGAGGCAGCCGTCGAAGCAGATCGCCTCCAGCGGCAGCCATTCGAGCCGCGCGCCGGGGTCGAGCGCGATGGCGGTGCGCTGCACGGCCGTTTCGCCCTCGGAACGGTAGAAGCGGGTCGCGCCCGGCGTGGTGACCAGGCCGTGGGCGCCGGCCGCGGCGCGGATGCGGATGTCCAGCACGTCGCCGCCGACCAGCCCGCCCGGCGGATGCACCAGCACGTTGTGGCAGATGCCGGCGCCCTCGGGGTAGAGGCTCTGCAGGATGCGCAACGGGCCGTCGTGCCGGTAGCGCGCGGTGGTGCGCGCCGGGCCGGGCGGCGGCGCGGCGCCGTCGGCGGAGCGATCCGCGCGCGGATCGCCGGGAAGGTCGTGGTGGTAGTCGAGGTCGAGTCGGGCGTGCCAGGGCATGGGGCGGCAGTGTACGGACGCGGGCCCCGCGCACCCGCCCGGGCCGCGCGGGGCCCGGGCCGGGCGGAGATTCAGTACGGGCGGCGCGGCGCGGCGCGGCCGCCGCTGCTGCTGCGCAGCACGCCCCGGATGAGCTTGTAGGCGCCGATGAGCGTGCCGATGCGGGCGATGAGTCTGAACATGGGGAATCCTTCGAGTGCCGCGGGAAGAGGCTGGCGGGTTCAGCCGTACCGGACGACCCGGGATGCCTGCAGCCTAGGGGGTGCGGCCGCGCGCCGGGTTGCCACATGTTGCAGGGCGGAAAGGGCGCCCGGACCGCGGGGCGCCGGCGTCACCGCGTCGCCACACGGGGCGGGAAGAATGCGCGGCTCCACCGCTTCCCAGGTTCGCCGACGCCATGACCACGACACCGCAGCGCCACCCGCCATTGCCCGCCATCGGCCGCCCGTTGCCGGGCGCCGGCGCACTCGTCCTCGCCCTGCTGCTGACCGGCTGCGGCGGCGGCTCCGACGTTCCCGCTTCCCCGACGGCGCCCGCCACCTGCGCCAGCCCGGGCACGCACTGCGCGCCCCGGCCCTGACCCGGACGCCTCCCGGACCCCGCGGACAAAAAAGATTCCTCCAAATGACCGTCGATCCCTCCAAACGCAACTTCCTCGCGACCGCGCTCGGCGTGGGCGCCGCTTCGGCCACCCTCACCGCCTTCCCGCCCGCCATCCGGCGCGCCCTGGCCATCGAGGCGCACAACGCCACCGGCACCATCCAGGACGTGCAGCACGTCGTCCTGCTGATGATGGAGAACCGCTCGTTCGACGGCTACTTCGGCACCTTCAAGGGCGTGCGCGGCTTCGGCGACCGCTTCCCGATCCCGACGCCCAACGGCCGCAACGTCTTCTACCAGACCTACGGCAAGACCTCGCCGCCCAGCACCTACGTGCCCTACCGGCTGGACGAAGCCCGGGGCAACGCGCAGCGCGCCGGCAGCACGCCCCACACCTGGGTGGATTCGCAGGCCGCCTGGGACCAGGGGCGCATGGACCGGTGGCCCGACGCCAAGCTGCCCCTGTCGATGGGCTACTACGAGGCCGCCGAGGTGCCCTTCCAGCGCGCGCTGGCGGAAGCCTTCACGCTGTGCGACCACTACCACTGCGGCATGCACACCGGCACCATCGCCAACCGGCTCTTCTACTGGACCGGCACCAACGGCCCGAACGGCATCAGCCCCGTCGACGGCTCCAGGGTCCGCGTCGCGGGCCTGAACAACCAGTTCAACGCCGGCAACGACATCGGCGCCTCGACCGAAGGCTGGACCTGGACCACCTACGCCGACCGCCTGGAGAAGGCCGGCGTGAAGTGGAAGGTCTACCAGAGCCTGGTCGACAACTTCGGCTGCAACGAGATGATGGGCTTCCGCCACTGGCGCGCCGAGATCGAGAAGATGCCGGCGGACCGCAAGCCGGTGTACGTCGCCAAGACCGACATCGCGCAGCCGGCCGGGCTGGCGGGGCCGGCCTACGACGCCCGGATCGACGACGCGCTGAGCCCGCTGGCCAAGGGCTTCGGCAACACCATGCCGCAGGGCTTCCTCGAAACCTTCCGCGAGGACATCCGCCAGGGCGCGCTGCCGGCGGTGTCGTGGATCATCGCGCCCTCGGTCTACAGCGAGCACCCCGGGCCGTCGAGCCCGGCGCAGGGCGGCTGGTACGTGCAGGAGGTGCTCGACGCGCTCACGGCCGACCCCGAGGTCTGGAGCAAGACGGTGCTGCTGATCAACTACGACGAGAACGACGGCTTCTTCGACCACCTGCCGTCGCCCGCGGCGCCCTCGCGCAACCCGGACGGCAGCCTGGCCGGCGCCTGCACCCTGCCCGCCGCCGACATGGCCGTGGAGTACCACGACTTCCCGCCCGCCACCCCGAGCCAGCCCGCCGCCGACGGCAGGCCCTACGGCCCGGGCCCCCGCGTCCCGATGTGGGTGGTGTCGCCCTGGAGCCGGGGCGGCTGGGTCAACTCCCAGGTGTTCGACCACACCTCCACGCTGCTCTTCCTCGAAAAGCGCTTCGGCGTCGCCGAGCCGCAGATCGGCGCCTACCGCCGCGCGGTCTGCGGCGACCTGACCGGCTGCTTCAATTTCGTCAACCCCAACACCGAGACCCTGCCGACCCTCGCGGGCCGCACCACCAAGGGCGCGGTGGACGCCCGGGTGGCGGCGCAGGTCCAGGCCGCCAAGCTGCCCCAGCCGGCCGCGGCGATCGACGCCGCCCTGCCCGCGCAGGCCCAGGGCGTGCGGCCCTCGCGCGCGCTTCCCTACGAGCTGCACACCACGGCCCAGGCCAATGCCGGCGCGGGCACGGTCACGCTGCTGTTCGCCAACACCGGCGCATCCGGCGTCGCGGCGGTGTTCCACGTCTACGACAGGAAGCACCTCGACGCGATTCCGCGCCGCTACGTCGTGGAGTCCGGCAAGACGCTCGGCGGCGTCTGGAACGTGGCGGCCGATGGCGGCGCGTACGACCTGTGGGTGCTCGGCCCCAACGGCTACCACCGCGCCTTCGCCGGCGATCTGAAACAGCACCCGGCCGCCGGCGGCCCCGAGATCCAGGTCTGCTACGAGCTGTGCGATCCGCCGCAGGTGCGGGTCAAGCTCCACAACCGCGGCAGCGTCGCCGCGACCTTCTCCGCCGAGGCGCGGGCCTACCGCGCGGACGGCCCGTGGACGCGCAGCGTCGAGCCGGGCGCAGTGGAGGAGCTGGCCTGGCCGGTGGGCGACAGCGGCAACTGGTACGACTTCGTCGTGGGCTGCAGCACCGCGCCGGCCTTCGTGCGCCGCTTCGCGGGCCGCATCGAGACCGGCCGGGATTCGGTGTCCGACCCCGCCATGGGCCGCGCCGGCTGACACGGCGGGCGTACGGGCAAAGCCCGGCCGCACGGGGCGCGCGGGACGGGCGGAACTAGAATCCGGCCTCCCCGTGCGGGGGTGGCCCCGCCGCCCGAATTCCTGCCCGCCGCCCCACCGGCGCATCCGCCATGCCCGACGCTGTCTCCGCCCCGCCCGCCCCCGACTCCGCCGCCGCGCCCGCGCCGCCGCCGATGCGGCTCTCCGGCCTGGAGCCGGTGCTGATCGGCCACGGCACGCTGTTCGTCAACGTGGGCGAGCGCACCAACGTCACCGGCTCCAAGGCCTTCGCCCGCATGGTGCTCAACGGCGAGTACGAGCAGGCGCTGGCCGTGGCCCGCCAGCAGGTGGAGAACGGCGCCCAGATCATCGACGTCAACATGGACGAGGCGATGCTCGACAGCAAGGCGGCGATGGTGCGCTTCCTGAACCTGATCGCCTCCGAGCCCGACATCGCCCGCGTGCCGGTGATGGTGGACAGCTCCAAGTGGGAGGTGATCGAGGCCGGCCTGCGCTGCATCCAGGGCAAGGGCATCGTCAACTCGATCTCCATGAAGGAGGGCGTCGAGAAGTTCAAGCACGAGGCCCGCCTGGTGCGGCGCTACGGCGCGGCGGCGGTGGTGATGGCCTTCGACGAGGCCGGCCAGGCCGACACCTTCGCCCGCAAGATCGAGATCTGCGAGCGCGCCTACCGCATCCTGGTCGACGAGGTGGGCTTCCCGCCCGAGGACATCATCTTCGACCCCAACATCTTCGCGGTCGCCACCGGCATCGAGGAGCACAACAACTACGCGGTCGACTTCATCGAGGCGGTGCGCTGGATCAAGCGGCACCTGCCGGGCGCCAAGGTCTCGGGCGGCGTCTCGAACGTGTCCTTCAGCTTCCGCGGCAACGACCCGGTGCGCGAGGCGATCCACACCGTCTTCCTGTACCACGCGATCCAGGCCGGCATGGACATGGGCATCGTCAACGCCGGCATGGTCGGCGTCTACGACGACCTGGAGCCGGTGCTGCGCGAGCGGGTCGAGGACGTGGTGCTCAACCGCCGGCCCGACGCCGGCGAGCGCTTGGTGGAGATCGCCGAGACCGCCCGGAGCGGCGCCAAGGACGAGAGCCGGCGCAACGAGTGGCGCGGCACGCCCGAGGCCCCGGCCAGCGTCGGCGCGCGGCTCTCGCACGCGCTGGTGCACGGCATCACCGAATTCATCGTCGAGGACACCGAGGAGGCCTACCAGGGCATCCTCGCCCAGGGCGGCCGGCCGCTGCACGTCATCGAGGGCCCGCTGATGGACGGCATGAACGTCGTCGGCGACCTGTTCGGCCAGGGCAAGATGTTCCTGCCGCAGGTGGTGAAGTCGGCCCGCGTGATGAAGCAGGCGGTGGCCCACCTGATCCCCTACATCGAGGAGGAGAAGCGCCTCGACGCCGCCGCCGGCCGCGACGTCACCGCCAAGGGCAAGATCGTCATCGCCACCGTCAAGGGCGACGTGCACGACATCGGCAAGAACATCGTCACCGTGGTCCTGCAGTGCAACAACTTCGAGGTGGTGAACATGGGGGTGATGGTCCCGTGCCACGAGATCCTGGCCCGGGCCAAGGTCGAGGGCGCGGACATCGTCGGCCTGTCGGGCCTGATCACGCCCAGCCTGGAGGAGATGCAGTACGTCGCCGGCGAGATGCAGAAGGACGACCACTTCCGGCTGCGCAAGATCCCGCTGCTGATCGGCGGCGCCACCACCAGCCGGGTGCACACCGCGGTCAAGATCGCGCCGCACTACGAGGGCCCGGTGGTCTACGTGCCCGACGCGTCGCGCAGCGTCAGCGTGGCCCAGAGCCTGCTGTCCGAGCAGGCCGCGAAGTACGTCGACGAGATCAGCGCCGACTACGACAAGGTGCGCACCCAGCACGCCAACAAGAAGCAGATCCCGCTGTGGCCGCTGGCCAAGGCGCGCGCCAACAGGACGCCGGTGGACTGGGCCGGCTACACGCCGCCGGTGCCGAGGTTCCTGGGCCGGCGCCTGTTCCGCAACTTCGACCTGGCCGAGCTGGCCGGCTTCATCGACTGGGGCCCGTTCTTCCAGACCTGGGACCTGGCCGGCCCGTACCCGGCGATCCTGACCGACGCTGTGGTCGGCGTCGAGGCGACCCGGGTGCAGGCCGACGGCCGGGCGATGCTCAAGCGCCTGATCGAGGGCCGCTGGCTCAGCGCCCACGGCGTGGTGGGCTTCTGGCCCGCCAACGCGGTGGACGACGACGACATCGCGCTCTACGCCGACGAATCGCGCACGTCGAAGGTGCTGACCTGGCACGGCCTGCGCCAGCAGACCGAGAAGCACGCGGTCGAGGGGGCGATGCGGCCGAGCCGCTGCCTGGCGGACTTCGTCGCCCCGCGCGACTCGGGCGTGGCCGACTACGTGGGCATGTTCGCCGTCACCGCCGGCATCGGCATCGAGGCGAAGGAGCGGCAGTTCCAGGACGCGCTCGACGACTATTCGTCGATCATGCTCAAGGCGCTCGCCGACCGGCTGGCCGAGGCCTTCGCCGAGGCGATGCACGCCCGGGTGCGGCGCGACCTGTGGGGCTACGCGCCGCGGGAATCGCTGGGCCACGAGGAGATGATCAAGGAGCAGTACCGCGGCATCCGCCCCGCGCCCGGCTACCCGGCCTGCCCCGACCACAGCGTCAAGGGGCCGATGTTCGAGGTGCTGGGCTGCGCCGACATCGGCATGGGCCTGACCGGGTCGCTGGCGATGACGCCGGCCGCCAGCGTCAGCGGCTTCTACCTGAGCCATCCGGACAGCACGTACTTCAACGTCGGCAAGATCGGCGAGGACCAGCTGCACGACATGGCGGCCCGCCGCGGCATGGACCCAGCCGACCTGGCGCGGCTGCTGGCCCCGAACCTCGGGCTGTAGGGCGGCGGGGCGGGACCGCGCCGCAAGTCTTACCCGGCCTTACAAAGGCTTTGTCCGTCATTTGCAATCGGTGCTTACCTTCGGAAGCCATGCGGTGGGGGCGCTAATGTCTTCCACCAGATCGATTCCCGCGTTATGCGCTGGAACACTTCACGAAGGAGCAGTCCATGCAATCGCCAGACCATTCGGTGCCCCGTTCCGCCCGGGCCGACGACGCATTCGCGACCGAAGCGGACGCCAATCCCTACGTGCATGCCCGCCGGGCCCCGTCCGCGCCGGAGCGGACGCCGCGCCTGCTGTGGGGCGCGGTCGGCGGCCTGACGCTGGCGGTGGCCGCGCTGGGCGGCACGCTGCTCTACCAGCAGGGCCGGCAGTCGGCCCTCGCGGCTTCCGCGGCCGCGCCGTCCGCCCCCGCGGAGGCCGCGACGGTGCCGACGCTGGCGGGCCGCGCCACCGGGCCGGCGACGATCGCCGATGCGGACAAGGCCGCGGCCGTGGCGCGCCTGCCCCTGAATCCCGACGCTCCGCGCGCCGTCGCTTCCGTGCCGGCGGTCCCGCACCCGTCGGCGACGTCCCGCCCGGTCGCCAGCACCCGCACGCCCGACTACGGCTATCCGTCGGCCCAGCCCTACCCCGTGTCCCAGCCGACCTACCGCGCGGCCGTGTGCCAGAGCTGCGGCCGGGTCGAATCGGTGCAGCCGGTGGTGCAGCAGACCGAAACGCCGAACGTCGCGGGCGTCGGCATCGGCACGGTGGCCGGGGGGGTGCTCGGCGGACTGCTGGGCAACCAGATCGGCAAGGGCAACGGCCGGACCGTCGCCACCGTGCTGGGCGCGGTGGGCGGCGGCTTCGCCGGCAACACCGTCGAGCAGCACCTGCGCACCACGACCACCTACCAGGTGCGGGTGCGCATGGACAACGGCAATGTCCGCAGCTTCCACCAGGCCCAGCCGATGGCGGTCGGCACGCCGGTGCGGATCGAGGGCAACGTGCTGCACGCGGCATCGACGGAGCGCCCCGGCAGCGATGGCGGCTATGCCGCGCCGTCGCAGCCGGGCATGGTCTACACCCGCGGCTGACCCGCCGGCGATGGGAAGCGCGCCTACGCGCCGCTGCGGCATGGGGCGATAGCGCCCGGCCGCCGACGCGGTAGGCTGAGGGGATGGTTGTCCCGTCTTCCCTTCGCCCTTCGGCCGCGATGTCCTCCGGCCTGCCCGACAGCAACGCCTCCCCCGCAGGCGGCGATTCCGGCGCCCGGCGGCCCGCCACGGTCCCCTCGCCGGCGGCGCGCGCCAAGTCGTTCGCCACCGCGCTGCTGCACCCGTTCATGCCCTTCTACCGCGCGGTCCTCCTGTGGACCGAAGCGGACGGATTGCGCATGAGCGCGGCCATGTCCTTCTACGGCATCCTCAGCCTGGCCCCGATGCTGGTGCTGCTGGTGGCGGTGCTTGGCTGGTGGATCGACGAGGCCTACCTCGAAAACAACCTGGTGCAGCAGATCGCCGCGGTGGTCGGGCAGCAGGGGGCGGACGTGGTCCGCCAGGCCCTCGACAGCACCCAGCAGCCCACCGAGGGCATGGTGGCCTCGCTGATCGCCTTCGGCCTGCTGCTCTCGGGGGCGACCGGCGTGTTCGCCGAACTGCAGTCGTCCTTCGAGCGCATCTGGTACAGCGGCAAGGGCCCGATCCCCGAGACGCCCTGGTGGCACACCGCTTCGCTGCGGCTGCGCGGCGTGGCCTACATCCTGGCCTTCGGCTTCCTGCTGCTGGTGTCGCTGGTGATCACCACCGCGCTCAACGTGGTCTCGGGCTGGGCCGGCCGCTGGATTCCGATGGAAATGCTGCTGCGGGTGCTCAACGAACTGGTCGCCTTCGGTTTCGCCACCGCGCTGTTCGCGGCGCTGATGCGGCTGTCGGGCGGCGTGAAACCCTCGCTGCGCTACCTGGTGATGGGCGGCGCGGTGGGCGCGCTGCTGTTCGCGCTCGGCAAGCACGGGATGGCGTACTACCTGTCCACCGCGGCGGTGGTGTCGGCCTACGGCGCGGCCGGCTCGCTGGTGGTGCTGCTGATGTGGATCTATTTCTCGGCGGCGATCCTGCTCTTCGGCGCGGGCTGCGCGCGGGCCTTCTCCGATGCGGCCGACGAATCCGCGCGCCGCCGCGAGGAACGCCTGCAGCGGCAGGAGGCATTGGAAGCCGCGCTGGCGAGCGACGGCATCGCCCGGCCCGATCCGGGCGTTTGACCGAACGGTCCTTTGCATACATCTGTTGCATTCAAAAGGTTGTTTAAAAACAACAAAATGGATGCGTTTGGGGCGATCCAGCCAGTGCAACCCGCCTGATTGAGCAGGTCATGTGTAGGTCTTAGCCGCAATTCAGTAAAAGTAACAAGATGCGTGCATAGAATTGCCCGCAAATGCACTGACATGGTGCCGGAAAGGTGGTTTTTGCCCTTTTGGGGTGCGTGATCCGGCCCGGTGCTTTCGGTAATTCGAGTCAATGCTCCAAAACCCTTGCTACGTTCATTTATGACCGCCTGGATCGCCCATCTCCGTTTCTCGCAGAAGTTCATGCTCATCGGCGCCCTGGCCTTCGCGCTGTTCGTCGTTCCCACCGCCGTCCTGCTGACCACCGATCTCGGCAAGCTCCGTATCGCGCAGCGGGAGCAGCAGGGCCTGGAGCCCAGCGTCGAGCTGCTGCGCCTGCTGCAGCAGACCCAGCAGCACCGCGGCCTGTCGGCGGCCCTGCTGAGCGGCTCCGACACGGTGGCGGGCACCCGCCTGGAGCGCCAGAAGGAAGTGGATGCCACGCTGGCACGCGTGCAGCGCGCGCTCGCGCCCCTGGCGGACCGCGCGCTGCCCGAACGCATCGAACGCATCGCCGGCGACTGGCGGGCACTCGCCGCCAGCGTGGCCGGCAAGACCCTCGACGGCCTGCAGAGCAACCAGCGGCATGCCGAGCTGATCGCCCGGGAGCTGGACCTGATGGACGACGTGTCGAACAGCTCCGGACTGGCGCTGGACCCCGATGCCGCGACCTTCTACATGCAGCGCGCCGTGCTGGGCGATCTGCCGCGCCTGACGGAGTCGCTGGGCCAGATGCGCGCGCGGGGCGCCGTGGCGCTCGGACGCGGCGAGGCCTCGCCCGAGGACCGCGCCCGCATCGACGCCCTGGCGGACCGCGCGCGACAGTACTACCGGAACGCCCGCAAGTCGATGGAGCTGGCGGCCGGGCAGGGCGGCCTGCCCGCCGAGGTCGAGCGCGCGCGCGTCGCGGCGCTGGCCGCCGCCGAGGACGGCTTCAAGCTGGCCGACGAGGCCATCATCCAGACCGATGCGCTGAGCATGCCGGCCCCCGAGTGGGTGGCGCGGATGACCCGCGTCATCGACACCCAGTTCGGCCTGGTGAACGCTTCGTTCGATCTGCTGCGTTCCTCGCTCGACGCCCAGATCGCCAGCCTGCGCAACACCCTGCTGTGGCTGGGCGCGCTGCTCACGGCGCTGGCGGCGGCGGCCCTCTGGGTGATGGTGATGGTCACGCGCACCACGACCCGCGCGCTGGACAGCGCGGTGCGCCTGAGCGAGGCCGTGGCGGCCGGCGACCTGACGGTGCGGGTGCGGCCGCAGGGCCGCGACGAGGTGGCGCGCCTGCTGACCGCGATGCAGGGCATGACGTTGCAGCTGAGCGCCGTCGTCGGCTCCGTGCGCCAGAACTCCGAGAGCGTGGCGACGGCCAGCGCGCAGATCGCCCAGGGCAACGCCGACCTGAGCCAGCGCACCGAGGAGCAGGCGAGCGCGCTGCAGCAGACCGCCGCCTCGATGGAGCAGCTGGGTTCGACCGTGCAGCAGAACGCCGACGGCGCCCGCCAGGCCAGCGAACTGGCGCGCGACGCGGCCAGCGTGGCCACGCAGGGCGGGGTGGTGGTGCAGCAGGTGGTGCAGACCATGCAGGGCATCCACACCAGCTCGGGCCGCATCGCCGACATCATCGGCGTGATCGACGGCATCGCCTTCCAGACCAACATCCTCGCGCTCAACGCGGCGGTGGAAGCCGCCCGCGCGGGCGAGCAGGGCCGGGGTTTCGCGGTGGTGGCGAGCGAAGTGCGCAGCCTGGCGCAGCGCAGCGCCGATGCGGCCAAGGAGATCAAGGCCCTCATCACCGCCAGCGTGGGCCAGGTGGGCCGGGGCACGCAGCTGGCCGACCAGGCGGGCAGCACCATGGAGGAGATCGTCACCGCAATCCGCCGGGTGAACGACATCGTCGGCCGCATCAGCGCCGCGACGACCGAACAGAGCACCGGCATCGCGCAGGTCGGCGAGGCCGTGACGCAGATGGACACCACCACGCAGCAGAACGCCGCGCTGGTGGAGGAGAGCGCGGCGGCGGCCAACAGCCTCAGCGGCCAGGCGCACCAACTGGTGCAGGCGGTGGCGGTGTTCCGCCTCGGCCGGGACGGCGCCGGCGCGCCCGCCGCTCCCCCGCGCCTGGGCATGCAGCCCGCTTGAGCGCGCCCGGGCGGGCGGCGCCGGGCCTCAATGCGCGGTCGTCGCCACCGGGATCTCGATGGCCGGCGGCGTGTTGCGGCTGCGGCCGCAGCGCACCAGGCCGTCGATCATGACCATGCCCACGCCCGGCAGGTCGCCGAGCGCGACGCTCTCCAGCAGCGTGGCGCCGGCGGTGTGCTGCGCGCGGTCCATGAACACGAAGTCGGCCGCGCGGCCGACCTCGACCAGCCCGCAGTCCAGGCCCCGGATCTTGGCGGTGTTGCCGGTGGCGAAGCAGAAGACCAGCTCCGGCGCGATGCCGCCCAGGCTCGACAGCAGGGCGATCATGCGCAGGATGCCCAGCGGCTGCACGCCCGAGCCGGCCGGCCCGTCGGTGCCCAGGATCACGCGGTGCGGGCACTTCAGGTCCAGCGCGGCGCGCGCGGCCTCGATGGCGATCTTCTCGTTGCCGTTGTGCACGATCTCGATGGCGCGCGACGATTTCTCGCACAGTTCGCAGACGTGCTTCCAGGGCAGCGCGGTGTGGCCGCCGTTGATGTGGCCGATCACGTCGGCGTCGGCCTCCAGCACCACGTCCTTGTCGATCAGGCCCGAGCCGGGGATGGACGGCCCGCCGGTGTGGATGGTGCTGCGGATGCCGTACTTGCGCGCCCATTCGACCATCTGCCTGGCCTCGTAGCCGGCCTTGACCGAGCCCAGGCCGATCTCGCCGAGCAGCCGCACGCCGCCGTCGGCCAGGTCCTTGAAGTCCTGCTCGACCATGCCCTGCTCGATCACCGGCGCGCCGGCGTGCACCTTGACGCCGCCGGGGCGGAAGTTGTCGAAGGCGCGCTGCGCGGTGATGGCCAGCGCCTTGAGCCCGACGATGTCCTTGGGCCGCCCGGGCAGGTGCACCTCGCCGGCCGAGACCATGGTGGTGACGCCGCCGTGCATGGTGGAGTCGATCCAGCCGATCTGGTTCTGGCGCGGCGTCCAGTCGCCGAAGACCGGGTGCACGTGGCTGTCGATCAGGCCGGGCGCGACGGCGGTGCCGCGCGCGTCCACCACGGTGCGCGCGCCCCCGGTGTCGCAGTCCGCGTATTTGCCGACGGCGGCGATCCTGCCGTCCTGCACGACGATGGTGTCGGCGTCGAGGATCGGCCGGTCGATGTCGCCCGACAGCAGCAGGCCGATGTGGTGGATCACGACCTTGCCGGACGTGGCGCTTGCGGCGATTTCTGCCATGGTTCTTCTCCGTGGGGATCGGTGGGTGGGGGAACGGTCGGGTCAGTCCGGGGCGACGGTGCGCATGACCACGTCGATCATGAAATCGTCCCAGCGCGCGGCATCCTCCGCGCGGCCGACGGGCTCGCCGAGGAAGGCCGACAGCGTGTAGCGGTTGGACTGGTAGAAGTAGCCCATCGAGGCGATGAGCAGGTAGAGGTCGCGCGCCCGGACGCCGGTGCGGAACACGCCCTGCGCGGCGCCCGCGGCCAGCAGCCGGTCGAGCACCGAGATGGCCGGCGACGAGTACTCCCGCGCGCCGGATGACTTGGCGATGTGCCGGCCCTTGTGCAGGTTCTCGGTGTTGAG
>JAKOND010000207.1 GCA_022702125.1 Burkholderiaceae bacterium | reverse complement strand
AGGGCGCGTGGGTCGAAACAGCTCGAGAATCGACTGCCCGACCGAGACGGCGGGGTGCGCTCCGCAAGAAGCACGTAACTCCGAGTTCAGCTTTCGCGATCGTCCCCTGTTTACCTGCTCCGGTGGCGATGCGCGTCTCAGATACGGATTGGTCTGCACGCGGTCAGGGCATGCGGGTCATGCAGGGCATTGCGTGGACCGAGTGGATGGCGCCCCCGGTCGTCCCGCACTAGACTGTTCTCCACCGAAGGACCGTCCCATGCAGATCATCGATTCCCTCCTGGCCCAGGCGGCCGACATGGCCGCCGTGCGGCGCGACATCCATGCCCATCCCGAACTCGGCTTCGAGGAGCACCGCACCGCCGACCTGGTGGCCGCGAAGCTCGCGCAGTGGGGCATCGCGGTGCACCGCGGGCTGGCGGGCACCGGGGTGGTGGGGGTGCTGAAGAACGGCGCGTCGGCGCGCACCGTCGGCCTGCGCGCCGACATGGACGCGCTGCCGCTGCAGGAGGCCAATGCCTTCGCCCACGCCAGCACCGTGCCCGGCAAGATGCACGCCTGCGGCCACGACGGGCACACCGCCATCCTGCTGGCGGCGGCGCAGCACCTGGCGGCGTCGCGCAGCTTCGACGGCACGGTGTACTTCATCTTCCAGCCGGCCGAGGAGGGCGGCGGCGGCGCGCGGGTGATGGTGGAGGAGGGCCTGTTCGACCGCTTCCCGGCCGAGGCGGTGTTCGGCGTGCACAACTGGCCGGGCATTCCGGTCGGCCAGATCGCGGTGGGCACCGGGCCGGTGATGGCCTCGTCGAGCGAGTTCAAGATCGTCATCCGCGGCAAGGGCAGCCACGCGGCCATGCCCGACCGCGGCATCGACCCGGTGCCGATCGCCTGCGAGATGGTGCAGGCCTTCCAGACCATCGTCAGCCGCAACAAGCGCCCGGTCGACGCGGGCGTGATCTCGGTGACCATGATCCACACCGGCGACGCCACCAACATCGTGCCCGACCGCTGCGAGCTGCAGGGCACGGTCCGCACCTTCACGCTGGAGGTGCTCGACCTGATCGAGCGCCGGATGCGCACCGTGGCCGAGCATGTCTGCGCGGCGCACGAGACGGACTGCGCCTTCGAGTTCCACCGCAACTACCCGCCGACCATCAACCACGCGCGGGAGGCGGAATTCCTGCGCGGCGTCATCGCCGGCATCGTCGGCGAGGACCGCGCGATCCCGCAGGAGCCGACCATGGGCGCGGAGGATTTCTCGTTCATGCTGCAGGCGCGCCCCGGCGCCTACGCCTTCCTGGGCAACGGCGACGGCGCGCACCGCGACGGCGGCCACGGCGCCGGACCGTGCATGCTGCACAACCCGAGCTACGACTTCAACGACGAGCTGATCCCGCTGGGCGCGACGCTGTGGGTGCGCGTGGCGGAGCAGTGGCTGGGGCGGACGCAGGAATGATCGCCAGGTCATGTCGGGACCGCGCATGTTTCTGCTGCCGCCGAAAGCGGAAGAGCTTCCTTCGCTTTTGGGACGCGGCGCAGGATCAGGAAATTCGGGGGCTGAATTCCGTCGATTACTCGGGCCCCTCCACTTTCCATCGAAGTTTCGACGGTGCCTTGCGATAAGAAAATGGAGATGGCGTCACCTGGGTGTCGAGCAGTTACTGGGGGCCAGGGACGAATGCCGAGTGCAAGCTCCTGTTCGGCCTGTATTGCTCAGATTTTCCGCTTTCCGATTTTGTGTCCGGTTTCGGCTGGAAACGCTCGTTCCCATCCGGGAATCATTGGCGAATAGAGGTTCTTTTCGTTGGAATCATCCGCGAGGGATGGCGGTGCCCGAATGCCCGATAAAATCCCCATCGAAGCGATGAGTAGCGATTTCTTCGTCGTATGGTTTTGTCGTACGAATAATGCGCAAATCAATGGCGAAACCCAGAGAGGCGACCGAAGCATTCGGTTCTCTAGATAAAGTTTATCGTCATCCATCGGGGCGCCACGGATCTCGCATTCTCCTTTCGGATGCCGCTGGTCCGCAGGCTTCGGCCCGTTGCGCATCCGCTTCGAGAAGCGGCTTGGCATCCACGAAGCGCTGCTCTGGATGGCTGCCGCCAATATCTGCCCTTGACTCGTGGACTGGATGTGGGTGGTATCGGGTCTTATCGCGCAGGCATTCGTCGCGCGGATCGTCGTTCGACGGGTTAACGTCCGATCTGGGCCATGTTCACGGAGTTTCTCTGGCTTCCTGACGGCCCATCGGTGATTCAGAATTCGGTCAGGAGCAACCGTCCCCGCCCCTGGAAGCGCGTACGGTGACGAGCGGTCGTGCTGCCTCCGATACGGCCGCTCGTCGCCGCCGATGCATTTGCGATCCGGTTTATTCCATCGCCGGTGTTGACTGCGCCGAATGCAAGAGTCTGGGGCATCCGATGAAGCCGCAAGTCCAAAGCGGCAAGCCCTCGAAGCGAAGGAAATGAATGGATGGTAGGGCTGTTCATTTCGGGCGGAACGGTCGATTCGCGCTGGTTTCACATTCAAACTCACCCTCATCCATGAAGTATTTTCTTTTTTCCGCCAATTCCGGACTTTCCGTCCTGGGCTGCTTTTTCGCCGCGTGCCTGGCGCCGACGCCGGGCCATGCCCAGGTATCGCCCGCGCTCGACCGGGTCAGCGTATCGGCCGGAGGCTTCCGGGCCGAGCCCACGATCGGTGCCCGCGCCAATACCAGCGTGGGCACGCTCGATACGGGCGCATTCGACGCCGATACCGTGACGATGCCCCGCGTCAAGGCCGATGTGCTGCTTTTCGATAATCACGGATTGTCTTTCGACTATTACCAGTACAAGCGCACCTATTCCCAAAGCGGCATCGGGCGGGCGAACATCGCGGGCAACCAGGTCACCGCCACGACGGACGTCGATATCCGGGCGAAATTCGATTTCGGCAAGATCGCCTACAAATGGTGGCTGGGATCGGGCGATACCGTATTCGGCGCGGGACTGGGCGCGGGCTACTACCGGGTGAGCGCCAGCGGTTTCGCCACGGCGACGGTCAACGGCACCACCCGGCGGGTCGATGCGGCCGTCAGCGAGGAAGCCGTGGCGCCGCTCCTCGAACTGGGCCTGCGGCATGCCATCCGCCCGGACCTGCGACTGTTCGCCGATGCATCGGGCGTGTGGAAAAACGGCGGGAAGACCCATGGCAGCATCTACAACGCTGCCCTGGGCGTCGAGTGGTTCCCGGTGAAGAACGTCGGCCTGGTCCTTGCCTACGACATGAGCGACATCACCGTCAAGCGCAGGGACGAACTCGACGACCGCCTGCGCGCGAAGATCCACGGACCCAGTGCCTCCGTGAAGGTGCGCTTCTGAAGCATCCGAGGATCTGCTATCGATAGAGTAGCTGCGGGCCCGGGCGGAATCTCCGCTCCGGGCCTTTTTCCGTGCCTGAACTCAGGCGGCGACGGGCGCCACGGAGGCCGTCCGGGCCGCACCCGGTTCGGCGGCGGCCACGATGCGCACCGGCACCGACTTCGCCGCCGGCACCTTCGATTCCTCCGCGTGCTGCCAGACCGGGATCAGCGCGTTGCATTCCGGGTAGTAGGCGCCCAGGCTGCCGCGCGGCAGGTCGTAGGGCTTGACCGCGAAGCCGGCGACCTCGCGGCGGGTGCCGTCGTCGTCGGTGTCGCCGGCCAGGCCGATGACGCTGCCTTCCCGCAGGCCGTGCGCGCGCATGTCCTCCGGGTGCATGAAGACCACCATGCGGGTGCCTTCCACGCCGCGGAAGCGGTCGCTGTAGCCGTAGACGGTGGTGTTGAACTGGTCGTTGCTGCGCAGGGTGATCAGGCGGAAGGTGTCCGGGCCGCGGCCCTGCGCGAAGGAGGCGTCGAGGGCCCGGGGGAGCTTGAATTCCGCCTTGCCCGAAGGCGTCTTCCAGATGCGCTCGCTCGCCGCCAGCGGCCGGCGGAAGCCGTTCGGCTGGTGGAGCCGGGCGTTGAAGTCGTGGAAGATCTCCGGGAAGGTCTCGGCGATGGCGTCGCGCACCAGCGCGTAGTCGTCGCACCAGGCGGCCCACGGCACCTTCGGGTTCGGCGCCAGGGCGGCGAGCGCGATGCCCGCGACGATGCGCGGCTCGGACAGCAGGCGGTCGGAGGCCGGCGCATGGTGGCCGCGCGAGGGGTGCATGACGCCGGTGCTGTCCTCCACGCTCACGGTCTGCTCGCGGCCGGCCTGGATGTCGTGCTCGATGCGGCCCAGGCAGGGCAGCAGGTAGGCGACCTGGCCGGGCAGCAGGTGGCAGCGGTTGAGCTTGGTCGCGACCTGCACCGTCAGCCGCAGGCCGCTCCAGGCGGGCTCGGTGCGGGCGTGGTCCGGGATGGCGCGGGCGAAGTTGCCGCCGAGCCCGATGAAGCCGCGCACCGAGCCGTCGAGGATGCCCTCGCAGACCTCGACGGTGTTGAGCCCCTTCTTGCGCGGCGGCTCGAAGCCGTACTGGGCGCCGAGCTTGTCCAGCGGCACCAGCTCGGGCTTCTCCGAGATGCCGACGGTGCGCTGGCCCTGCACGTTGGAGTGGCCGCGCACCGGGCACAGGCCGGTGCCGGCGCGGCCGACGTTGCCGCGCAGCAGCGCCAGGTTGACCAGCATGTGCACGTTGCAGACGCCGTGCCGGTGCTGCGTCAGGCCCATGCCGTAGACGAAGATGGTCTTGTCGACCGAGGCGTAGGTGCGCGCCGCGCCTTCGAGCACCGCGCGCATCAGGCCGGACACCCGCTCGATCTCGTCCCAGGCGGTGCCGCGCACCTCGGCCGCGAAGTCGTCGAAGCCGTGGGTGTGCTGCGCCAGGAAGTCGGCGTCCAGCACCCGCGGCGTGCCGGCGGCCTGCGCCGCGTCGTCCATCGCGAACAGCGCCTTGCACAGGCCCATGATGGCCGCGATGTCGCCGCCCGGGCGCACCTGGTGGTACTCGGTGCTGACCTGCACCCCCTTGTTGGTCAGCATCTCGACCGGGTTCTGCGGGTCGACGAAATGCTCCAGCCCCCGCTCGCGCAGCGGGTTGAAGGTCACGATCGGGATACCGCGCTTGCGGGCGTCGTGCAGCTGGTGGAGCATGCGCGGGCTGTTGCTGCCCACGTTCTGGCCGAAGAAGAAGATGCAGTCGGCGTCCTCGAAGTCGTCCACCGACACGGTGCCCACCGGGATGCCGATGCTGTCCTTGAGGCCGACCGAGGTGCTCTCGTGGCACATGTTGGAGCTGTCGGGCAGGTTGTTGTTGCCGTAGAGCCGGGCCAGCAGCTGGTACATGTACGAGGTTTCGAGCGACGCCCGGCCCGAGGCGTAGAAGACCACCGATTCGGGCGACGCGGACTGCAGCGCGCGCAGCTCGGTGCCGATGGCGGCGAAGGCGGCCTCCCAGGTGGTGGGCACGTAGGTGTCGGCGGCCGGGTCGTAGCGCAGCGGCTCGGTGAGGCGGCCCTGGAATTCCAGGTCGTGGTCGTCCCAGGCGCGCAGTTCCGCCAGGGTGCGGCCGGTGAAGAAGTCGGCGCCGATGCGTTTGCTGGTCAGCTCGGCGAAGGTGGCCTTGGCGCCGTTCTCGCAGAACTCGGCGGTGTGCTTCTTGCTCGGCTGGCCCCAGGCGCAGCTCACGCAGGCGAAGCCGTCGTCCTTGTTCTGCTTGAGCAGCAGCGGCATCGCGCCGAGGGCCGAGAAATGCGCGGCGCTGACCGCGAGGGATTTCATGGAGCCCCACCCGCCGGCGGGGCCCTCGTAGGGTTCGAAGTCGGCTTCGGGGTGGGGGTGGGGATGTGCGCTCATGGGGGCCTCGGGTCGTGGGGTCGACGGAAGGGCCCATTGGCGCACCGCGCTCCGGGGAGCGGGTTTCAACGCGTTAACGCGGCGCGGCGCCCTCGGCGGCCAGGACGGGCGCGGCCCGGGCCGGCCCGGCCGGCTGCGCGCCGCGCGGGCGGGCGCCCGGGGCGTCGCGCAGCCAGCCGAGGCCCAGCGCCAGCGCGGCCGCCAGGTAGGCGAGGTTGCCCGGCACCCACATCACCAGGCCGGCCAGCTGCTGGTCCTGCAGCGGCAGCAGGCCCCAGGCGGCGGCGCCGCCGGCCTGCAGCGGGTAGAAGGCGGCGGGCGCGAAGGTCAGCAGCGCGCCCAGCATGCCGGTGTGGGCCATGGTGCCCAGCAGCGCCAGCATCGCCGCGCCGCGCCGCGCGCCGCGGCAGTCGGCCACCGCCGTCCAGAACCACGCCGACACCGCCACCACCGCCAAAGTGCCCGCCCACTGCGCCGCCGGCCGGGCCAGCAGCGCGTCGTAGACCGCCGGCACGTGGCGCAGCCACAGCGCCAGGCCGTAGGCGAAGGCGGCCGCGCCGAGCCCGCCGGCCGGCCACGCGTCCGGGCCGGCGAAGGCCGCGCGCCGGTCCACGGGCGCGGGGGCGGCGGCGCCGTCGGAGGCCGCCGGGGCCGCGCGTCGCGGTCCCGCCCGTCCCCCGGCCGCCCGGTTCAGCGCGCCGCGCAGCGACCGGACCAGCCCGCCGCGCGCCAGCAGCGCCGGGGCCGCCAGGGCCAGCACCATCAGCTGCGCCATGTGGCCCGCGACCAGCGTGGCCGCCAGCCGGCACAGCGGCGACACCAGCGCCACCGCCAGCAGCCCCGCGCCGGCCAGCCGCCACCCGCGGTCGCGCGGCCCGTCGGCGGGGTCGCGGCGCAGGCACAGCGCCCACAGCGCGGCCAGCGGCAGCAGCGCCGCGGGCGACAGGCTCCAGGCGCGCCACCAGTCCTGCGGCAGCGCGGGCAGGGCGCCGAGGGTGCAGAGCGAGGCGAGGTCGGACAGCATGGGTTTCTCCTTCGGTGCGTTCGCGCCGTCTCAGACGCAGGGCAGGGGCATCGCCGCGATCGGCCAGCCGATCCAGAACGTCGCCAGCGCCGATGCCGCGGTCAGCACCAGCGCCAGCCGGGTCATGAAGCCGCGGCGCAGGCCGCTGTCGCCGCCCGGGCCGTGGCCTTCGCGCAGGAAGCGGCGGTGCCGGCGCAGCAGCTCCAGGCCGATGCCGACGATCGCCGCCAAATGCAGCAGCCAGGCCGCGCCGAGCGCCGCCGTCAGCCGGTTGGTGCCCGCCAGCGGGCGCTGGTGCCAGCCGGCCTCGCAGCCCAGCGACAGTCCGCCGTACAGCACCGCGAAGCAGCTGCACCACAGGACGAGGCCGACGAACACCGTCCACAGGCGGCGCGGCACCGGCTCGGGCGGGCGTTCGGGCGCATGGCCGCGCGGCGTGGGGGTCGCGGCGGCGTCGGGGCGTTCGAGCGTATCCCACGCGCTGTCCCAGGCGGCCGGATCGGGATCGCGCAGCGGCGGCGCGAGGGCGGGGGGCGCGGCATCCGCGGGCGCGGGGAAGGAGCGCATCGGGGCGGCCGTCATGTCGCCATCCAGGCCGGCAGGTGGATCGCCGCGAGCGTCAGGATGCCGGTCGCGGCGGTGAAGCGCCACCACAGCCGCGCCACCCGAAGCTCGACCGTGCGGCGCGGCGACAGGTAGCCGGCGCGGCCCCGCGCCCAGCAGAAGGCGGCCATCACCGTGCCGATGCAGGCGTGCACCAGCGCGTAGCCCAGGCAGACCGCGACGATGGCCGCGTAGGCGTGGCTGCGCGGCGGCGGCATGCCGGGCCAGACGCTGGCGAAGACCAGCGCGGCGGCGACCAGGCCCAGGCCCGCCGCGGCCAGCATCCAGCGGTCGCGGCCGGCGCTGTCGTCCCGCAGGTTGGCCCGGTGCGCCCGGCGCAGCGCGGCCACCGGCGCCGCCAGCGCCAGCACGGCCAGCGCCGGCAGCAGCACGCCGGCCTGCACCCACTGCGGCGGCGGCCAGCCCGGCGCGATGGTGCCGAGGTAGGCGTAGCCGAACAGCAGCGACGCGAAGAAGGTGCCGTCGGCCACCAGCGTCCAGGCCAGGCCGACCACGCCCGGCGCATGGTGCGCCACCTCGGCCCCGGGCAGCATCAGGCTGCGCGGGTCGGAGAACGGGCCGGCCGCGATCGGCTGCGGCTCGTCCCGGCGGCCGAGCTGCCAGGCCCAGATCCAGAAGACCACCACCACGGCCGCCAGGGTGAAGGGCAGCGTCCCGTACCAGCCCGCCAGCAGCCCGACGAAAACGGCCATGGTCGCCAGCCCGGCGACCAGCGGCAGGAAGCTCGGCGCGGGCAGGCGCAGCACGTGGGTCGGCTCGCCGGTCAGCGGATCGGTGCCGAGCGACTGCTGCTCCCCGACCGTCGGGTCGCCGAGCAGGCCCTCGCCCCGGGCGATCTTCACCGGCAGGTCGGCGTCGTCCCAGAGCGGCTCGCGGCTGGCGATCCACGGCTGGCTGGCGAAGGTGTAGGCCGGCGCGGGCGTGGGCGTGGCCCATTCGAGCGTGGCCGCGCCCCACAGGTCGCGCGGGGTGCGCCGGCCGATGTAGGCCGCCAGCAGCAGGTCGAGCAGCAGCAGCGCCAGGCCGATGGCCATCACGAAGCTGCCGACGGACGACACCAGGTTGGGCCAGTCCCAGCCCCAGCCCGCGGCGTAGCCCGCCACCCGGCGCGGCATGCCCAGCAGGCCGGTCAGGTGCATCACGAAGAAGGTGGTGTTGAAGCCCGCGAAGATCAGCCAGAACGCCCAGGTCCCCAGGTGCGGCAGCACGTTGCGGCCGGCCATGTGCGGCAGCCAGTAGTAGAGGCCCGCCAGCATCGGGAACAGCAGTCCGCCGACCAGCACGTAGTGCAGGTGGGCCACCACGAAGTGCGTGTCGTGCACCTGCCAGTTGAAGGGCACCAGCGCCAGCATCACCCCGGTCAGCCCGCCGCAGACGAAGACCACCAGGAAGCCGAACAGGTAGAGCATCGGCAGCCTGAGCCGCGGCGTGCCCGACCACAGCGTGCCGATCCAGCTGAAGAACTGCACCGCCGTCGGGATCGCCACCAGCATGCTGGCGGCCGAGAAGAAGACCTGCGCCAGCTGCGGGATGCCGACGGCGAACATGTGGTGCACCCACAGCCCGAAGCTGACGAAGCCCATCGCGATCAGCGCCGCGATGATCCACAGCCGGCCCACCAGCGGCCGCCGGGCGAAGGTGGGGATCAGGGTGGACACCACGCCCGCCGCCGGCAGGAAGATGATGTAGACCTCGGGATGGCCGAACAGCCAGAACAGGTGCTGCCACAGCAGCGGGTCGCCGCCGCGCGCCACGTCGAAGAAGGGCCAGTCCAGCGCCCGCTCCACCTCCAGGATCAGGCTGCCGACGATCAGCGGCGGGAAGCCGATCAGCATCATCCAGGCCGTCACCAGCATGTACCAGCCGAAGAGCGGCATGCGCGCCAGGCTCATGCCGGGCGCCCGCATCGTCAGGAGGGTGACCACGATCTCCACCGCCGCGGCGATGGCCGAGATCTCGACGAAGCTCACCCCCAGCAGCCACACATCGGCGTTGACGCCCGGCGTGTAGGCCTTGGAGGACAGCGGCGTGTACATGAACCAGCCGGCGTCGGGCGCGAGGCCGAACGCCAGCGCGCCCAGCAGGATCGCGCCGCCCAGCACGTAGCACCAGTAGCCGAAGGCGCCCAGGCGCGGGTAGGCCAGGTCCCGCGAGCCGATCATCTTGGGCAGCAGGTAGATCGCGAAGCCCTCGATCAGCGGGATCGCGAACAGGAACATCATCACCGAGCCGTGCATGGTGAAGACCTGCGCGTAGGTCGCGTCGGTGAGGAAGGCGGCGCCGGAGGTGGCCAGCTGCGCGCGGATCAGCATCGCCAGGATGCCGCCGACGCAGAAGAAGAAGAGCGCGGTGACGATGAAGCGCTTGCCGACGACGTTGTGGTTGACCGCCGACAGGCTGCGCCAGCCGGGCGGCGTGGCCCAGACGCGCGCCAGGCGCTTGTGTAGGGTGAGGGCGGGGCTGCGGGCGGTCATCGGGCGGTTCCGGCGGGGGGCGTGGCGGGCGGGGCGGAGGCGCCGGACGGGGCGGCGCCCGCCGGCGGGGCGGGATCGCCGGGCGGGGCCGGCCGCGGCAGCCGGCAGGCCCGAGACGTCCCG
>JAKOND010000199.1 GCA_022702125.1 Burkholderiaceae bacterium | reverse complement strand
TGGCGGGCGTGATGAGCGTGGCGTATTCGCTGCGCTTCACCGTGGACGTCTTCTTCGGCCCGCCTCCCGTGGGCCTGCCCCGCGCGCCGCACGAGCCGCCGCACTGGATGCGCGTGCCGGTCGAACTGCTGGTGCTGGCCTGCCTGGTGGTGGGCATCGTGCCCGAGCTGTCCGTGGGCAGGCTGCTGGACACCGCCGCATGGCCGGTGGTCAGCGGCGAACTGCCGTCGTACAGCCTGGCGGTCTGGCACGGGTTCAACCTCCCCTTCGCGATGAGCCTGGTGGCTCTATGCGGCGGCGTGCTGGTCTACCTGATGATGCGCCGCAAGCTGCGGGACCGGTTCGGCCGGCCGCTGCTGATCTACCGTTTCGACGGCAAGCGCAGCTTCGAAAGCATGCTGGCGCGACTGGGCCTGCTGAGCTGGCGCGGCCGCCGGCTCCTGGGCACGCGACGGCTGCAGGCGCAATTGCTGCTGCTGGTGCTCGCCGCGCTGGCCGTGGGCGCCGCCAGCTTCTGGGGCATGGCAGGCCTGCAGCCGGGCAGCCGCGCGCCGCTGCCGGCATCGCCGGTCTTCGTCCTGCTCTGGACGGTCGGCGCGGGCTGCGCCATCGGCGCGGCCTGGCAGGCGAAGTTCCACCGGCTCGCGGCGCTCAGCCTGCTGGGCGGCGCGGGACTGAGCGTCTGCATCACCTTCGTCTGGTTCTCCGCGCCCGACCTGGCCCTGACGCAGCTGGCGGTCGAGGTGGTGACCACCGTGCTGATCCTGCTCGGCCTGCGCTGGCTGCCCAAGCGGATGTCCCTGCAGACGGAGGCCTCCGCCCTGTCGGCGTGGCAGCGCAGCCGCCGCCTGCGCGACCTGCTGGTGGCCATCGCCGCCGGCACCGGCATGGGCGCCATGGCCTACGCGGTGATGACCCGTTCCGACATCACCGGCGGCATCGCGCCCTTTTTCCTGGAGCGGGCGCTGCCCGAAGGGGGCGGCACCAACGTGGTCAACGTGATGCTGGTGGACTTCCGGGGCTTCGACACCTTCGGCGAGATCGTGGTGCTGGGCATCGTCGCGCTGACGGTGTACGCGCTGCTGCGCCGGTTCCGGCCGGCGCGGGAGACGATGGACCTGCCGGCGCAGCAGCGGGTGCTGCCCGACGATGTCTCGCACACCGACCTGGTCAATCCCCGCAACGCGGTCGATACCGCCGTGGGCTACCTGATGGTGCCGGCGGTGCTGATGCGGCTGCTGTTCCCGCTGGCGACCGTCGCGGCGGTGTACCTGTTCATGCGCGGCCACAACGAGCCGGGCGGCGGCTTCGTGGCCGGCCTGGTGATGTCGGTGGCGCTGCTGCTGCAGTACATCGTCTCGGGCACCCAGTGGGTGGAGGCCCACCTGCGGCTGCGCCCCCGGCACTGGATCGGCACCGGCCTGCTGGTGGCCATCGCCACCGGGGCGGGGTCGTGGGTGTTCGGCTATCCGTTCATGACCACCCACACCGCCCACCTCGACCTGCCGCTGCTCGGCGAGATCCACATCGCCAGCGCGCTCTTCTTCGACATCGGCGTCTTCACGCTGGTGGTGGGCGCGACCATCCTGATCCTGACGGCGCTGGCCCACCAGTCGGTGCGGGCGCACCGGGCGACCGCGCGCTTCGACGCCGACGACACCGACCCCGAGGCGCCGCTGCTGGAGGACCGCATCCACCTTTCCACCGCGCGCGCGCAAATCGTCTCCGGACAGAACCACTGAGGCCCCCGATGGAACTCATCCTCGCCATCGCCATCGCCGTGCTGACCGCTTCCGGCGTCTGGCTGCTGCTGCGGCCGCGCACCTTCCAGGTGATCATGGGGCTGTCGCTGATCTCGTACGCGGTCAACCTGTTCATCTTCAGCATGGGCCGGCTCACGATCGACCGCGAGCCGGTTGTCAAGCTCGGCCTGGAAGCCACCCTGGCCAACCACGACGATCCGGTGCCGCAGGCGCTGGTGCGGACGGCCATCGTGATCGGCTTCGCGATGACCGCGCTGTTCCTGGTGGTGATGATGGCCTCGCGCGGCCTGTCGGACACCGACCATGTCGACGGCAAGGAGGCGCGCCCATGACGAGCGGCTGGCGCGCCTGGGTCGACGCGGCGATGCCGCACCTGGTGGTGGTTCCGATCCTGCTGCCGATGCTCTCCGGCGCCTGCATGCTCCTGATGAACGAGGAGCGGCGCCGCACCAAGCTGGGCATCAACCTGCTGTCCACGCTGACGTGCCTGGTGCTGGCCATCGTGCTGCTGCGCTGGGTGGACGGCCAGGGCGGGCCGGGCGGGGTGGCCTCCTTCGGCATCTACCTGCCCGGCAACTGGCAGGCGCCGTACGGCATCGCGCTGGCGATCGACCGGCTCTCCGCGCTGATGCTGGTGCTGGCCAACCTGGTGGCGCTGTGCGCGGCGCTGTTCTCCGTCACGCGCTGGCACCGGGCCGGGGTGCATTTCCATCCGCTGTTCCAGTTCCAGCTGATGGGGCTGGCCGGCGCGTTCCTGACGGCCGACCTGTTCAACCTGTTCGTCTTCTTCGAGATCATGCTCGCCGCCTCCTACGGGCTGCTGCTGCACGGCTCCGGACGGGCGCGGGTCCGGGCGGGGCTGCACTACATCGCGATCAACCTGGCGGCATCGTCGCTGTTCCTCGTCGGCACCTCGATGCTCTACGGCGTGACCGGCACCCTCAACATGGCCGACCTGGCACGGGTGATCCCGCAGGTGGCCGATGCCGACCGCGGGCTCCTGCACGCCGGGGCCGCGATCCTGGCCGTGGCCTTCCTCGCCAAGGCGGCCGCCTGGCCGCTCAACTTCTGGCTGGTGCCCGCCTACGCGGCGGCGACCGCGCCGGTCGGCGCCCTCTTCGCCATCATGAGCAAGGTGGGCATCTACACCGTGCTGCGGCTCTGGACGCTCTTCTTCTCGGCGGATGCCGGCGCCTCGGCGTTCTTCGGCGAAACCTGGCTGGTCGACATCGGCCTGTGCACCCTGGCCTTCGGCAGCATCGGCATGCTGGCGTCGCAGCGCCTGGGCAACCTGGCGGGCTACGGCGTCATCGTCTCCTCGGGCACGCTCCTGGCGGCCATCGGCTTCCGGCAGGACCTGCTGACCGCCAGCGCGCTCTACTACCTGCTGTCGTCCACCCTGGCGGCGAGCGCGATGTTCCTGCTGGTGGACCTGGTCGAGCGCTGGCGCAACCACGGCGCGACCATCGCACCGCACGAGCGCGCCGACCATGCGCCCTTCCTGACGCCGGACCTCAAGCCGGTGGAGGGCATCAACCTCGACGAGGAAGAGGCCCTGCTGATCGGCCGCGCCATTCCGGCCGCCATCGCCTTCCTGGGGCTGGCCTTCATCTGCTGCACGCTGCTGATCGCCGGCCTGCCGCCGCTGTCGGGCTTCATCGGGAAGTTCGCGATGCTCTCGGCGCTGATCAACCCGGCAGGCCTCGGCGCGGCGGATGCGCCCGTGCCCACGCCGCTGCACTGGACCTTCGTGGCGTTGCTGATCCTGTCGGGGCTGCTGGGGCTGATCGCCCTGTCGCGCGCCGGCATCCGGCACTTCTGGTCCGCCGCCGACCGCGGCATCCCGCGCCTGCGGGTGGCCGAGGGCCTGCCGATCGCGGTGCTGGTCGGCGCCACCATGCTGCTGGCGGTCCAGGGCGGCAAGGCGATGCGCTACCTGGAAGACACCGCCACGGCGCTGCACCGGCCCGCCGGCTACATCGACGCGGTGCTGTCCGCCCGGCCCCGGCCCAACCCCGTCGCCGGCCCCACGGTCGGCCCCTCCCCGCAGCCGGAGCGCCTGCCATGAAGCATTCCGTCAAGCGCAGGATCCTGCCCTACCCGCTGCTGTCGCTGGCCGTCTTCGCGCTGTGGCTGCTGCTGATCCAGTCGGCCTCCTTCGGCAACATGCTGCTGGCGGCCGTCCTGGGCATCGTGGTGCCGCTGATCACCTCCAGCCTGCGGCCGGCGCCGGTGCGCATCCGGCGGCCGCTGGTCGCGGCGAAACTGCTGTGGCGGGTGGCGGGCGATGCGGTGATCTCCAACGTGGTCACCGCCCGCGCGCTGCTCACCAAGCGCTCGGCCGACATCCCGTCGGACTTCGTCCACATTCCGCTGGACCTGCGCGACCCGAACGCGCTGGCGGTGATGGCGATGATCGTCTGCTGGACGCCCGGCACCGCCTGGGCAGAGATCTCGCTGGACCGCAGCGTGCTGCTGCTGCACGTCTTCGAGTTGCGCGACCGCGATGCGCTGGTGCAGCACATCAAGCAGCGCTACGAGCGACCCCTGATGGAGATCTTCGAATGAGCACCTTCCTCGCCTGGGCGATCAACATCGGCCTGTTCTTCCTGGTGCTGGCCATGGCCTGCGCCGCCGTGCGCATGCTGATGGGCCCGTCGGCGCAGGACCGGGTCATGGCGCTCGACTGCCTCTACATGAACGGCATGCTGATGATGCTGCTGCTGGGCCTGCGCTACGCCAGCAGCATGTACTTCGAGGCGGCGCTGCTGATCGCGATCTTCGGCTTCGTCGGATCGACGGCGATGGCCAAATTCCTGCTGCGCGGCGAGGTGATCGAATGAGCGCGGCGCGGCGGCACCGCACGAGGAGGCACTCCCATGGGCATTGACCAGGTCCCCGGCTGGGCCGAGATCGTCACCGGCTGCCTGGTGCTGCTGGGCAGCTTCATGGCGCTGCTCGGCAGCGTGGGCGTGCTGCGGCTCAAGACCTTCTTCCAGCGCATCCATGCGACGACCCTCGGCTCGACCATGGGCTGCTGGTCGATGGCGACCGCCACGCTGATCTATTCCTCGGCCGTGGAGAACCGTCCGGTGGTGCATGCGGTGCTGATCTCGGTCTTCGTCGGCATCACCATCCCGGTCACCACCATCTTCCTGATGCGGGCCGCGCTGTTCCGCAAGCGCCAGGCCGGCAACCAGCGCATCCCCGGCAACCTCACCGCGCCCGCCGACGGCGGCAGCGACAGCGAACTGCGCCACTGATCGCCTTCCCGGACGGCCCGACCGCCGGGGCCCCGGGATCACTCCGACCGGATGTGCGCCGACTGGACGATGCGCGCGTTCGCGGCCGACTCGGCCGCGATGGCCTGCGCGAATGCCGACGCGGTCCCGCCGGTCGGCACGTTGCCCGTCTCCACCAGCCGCTGGCGGAGCTCGGGGTGCGCCAGCGCGCGGTTGATCTCGGCATTCAGCCGCGCCAGCACCGGCGCCGGCACGCGGGCCGGCGCGAAGATGCCGAAGACCGAGGCCTGGTTGGCGGCGGCGAATCCCAGTTCCCCCAGCGTGGGCACGCCCGGCAGGGATTCCAGCCGCGCCGGGGCGCCCACCGCCAGCGGCCGCAACTTGCCGGTACGCACATGCTGCGCCACCGTCGGCCCGGCGTTGGTCGACAGGACCTCGAACTGGCCGCCGAGCGCATCGGCCATCTGCTGGCCGCCGCCCTTGTACGGCACATGGGTGATGTCCACGCCGGTCGCGCGCCTGAGCTGTTCCAGCACGAGGTGGCCCACCGAGGCCTGGCCCGAGGTCGCCCAGCGCACCGCCCCCGGCCGCGCGGCGGCATCGGCCAGCAGCGCCTTGAAGTCCGGCGTGGCGCTGGCGGAGGTGGCCAGCAGCACCACCGGCGAATACATGACGCCGGCCACCGGCGCGATGTCGCGGACCGGATCGAAGGGCGACCTGGCGAGGTGCGGGCTGAGCGCCAGCGGGCTGATCGCCGAGAAGCCCAGGGTGTAGCCATCGGGCGCCGCCTTGGCGACCGCGTCCATGCCGAGGATGCCGCTGGCGCCGGCCTTGTTCTCCACCACCACCGTCGTCCCGAGCTGCGGGCCGAGCCGGTCGGCCAGCGCCCGCGCGACGGCGTCGCTGACGCCGCCGGCCGGATAGGCGACCACGATGCGGATCGGGCGTCCCGCGGGCCAGGCGGCGGAGGACTGCGGCTGGGCCGCCGCCGGCATCGCCGGAAGCATCCAGGCGGTCGAGGCGAGTGCAGCGAGCAGCGCGGTGCGTCGGATCGGGTCGGGCATCGGGGTCCTCGGATGGATATCGGGTCCCAGGGGCTCAGC